>JBEIFE010000344.1:0-2940 GCA_040382575.1 Candidatus Sericytochromatia bacterium | reverse complement strand
CAGGACCACGTTGGCCGTCTTGCGTCCTACCCCGGGTAGCGAGACGAGCCCCTCCATGGTGTCGGGAACCTCTCCCCCATGGCGTTCAGAGACGATCTGCGCCATCTGAACCAGGTGCTTCGCCTTGGTGGGCGCATAGTTGACGCTGCCCACCAGGGTCAGGACTGCCTCGGGGTCAGCTCCGGCGAGGGCTTGCACGTCCGGATACCGCGCGAACAGCCCTGGCGTGACCAGGTTGACGCGCCTGTCCGTCGTCTGGGCAGACAGCATCACGGCGCAGAGCAACTCGTAAGGCGAGTGGTAATCCAACTCGGTCCGTGCCGTGGGGTGAATCCGGCGCAGGGTCGAGAGGATGCGCGCGATGCGCTCGCGTTCGGCAGTCGTCAATCGCGGCTTGCGAGGGGTCACGGTCGCGCTCCGGCGGTCCGCTCCGTGAACCGGAACAGACGGCGTGCATTTTCAGTCGTCACCCGGGCGAGCGTCTCGAGATCCACTCCGTGGACCTCGGCAAGCGCTTCCGCCACGTGTACGACCCATGTGGGCTCGTTGCGCTTCCCGCGATGGGGAGGCGGAGCCAGGAAGGGCGCATCCGTCTCGACCAGCGTATACGACAGCGGCACCTGACGAGCCACCTCGCGCAGGTCCTGGCTCTTCTTGAAGGCCACGATCCCACTGAACGACACCATGAAACCCCGCTCGACCGCTGCCAGGGCCAGCTCGGCCGTCCCCGTGAAGCAGTGCAGGACCCCACCCGCTGGACCCGCCTCAGGAAGCAGATCCAGGGTGTCGGCTTCAGCATCCCGGGTGTGGATGATGACGGGCAGATCGCGTTCCCGAGCCAGGTCGAGTTGCTCGCGGAAGGCCCGGATCTGGGCGTCCCGTGAAGCGTGCTCGTAGTAGTAGTCGAGCCCCGTCTCGCCGATCGCCATGACCCGGGGATGGCGAGCCAGTTCACGCAGTCGATCCAGAGAGCCGTCCTGCCACGTCTCGGCCTCGTGGGGGTGGATGCCCACGGCGGCCCAGACATCGGCATGCCGCTCGGCGACCTCGACGACGCCGGGCATCTCCGCCCAGGTCACGCCCGGGTTCAGGACGGGGCCCACCCCGCGTTCCCTTGCGCGCTCGAGGACCGAGGCGATCTCGGCATGGGCCGCATCCCCCTGCAGCGGCGGCTCGAGCCAGCGCGGCAGCATGTCGAGGTGGCAGTGCGTGTCGACGAGCATCTCAGGCCTTCTTCTTGGCCGCACCCGCCAGCTCGGAGCCGATGCGCGGGTAGAGAGGACCGCCTTTCCGGGTCGGCTGGTCGACGGCGAGACCGCCCCAGACCAGGGCCGGCCAGCGCTCGTCCGCGAGTGGTGTGTCGTAGCCCAGCTGGTCCCAGATCTTGCTGGCCAGCGTCGGGATGAATGGCTGGGCCAGGATGGCCACGTGGCGCAGGGCCTCGAGCACCGCATAGAGGACGCCCCCCAGGGCTTCCCGTTCGCCGTTCTTGGCGAGGGCCCAGGGGGCCGTGGTGTCGATGAACTTGTTGACGGCGTTGAGCAGCTCCCAGATGGCTGCGACGGCGAGATCGATCGCGTGAGCATCCATGTGGATCGCCACGGCCTCGACGGCGCGCCGGGTGGCCTCGGCCAGATCCGCCTCGATCGCTTCGTGACGCGGGCTCACGCGGCCCTCGAAGTGCTTTTCTAGGATGGCGAGCGTCCGGTTGAGGGCGTTGCCCAGGTTATTGGCCAGGTCCGCGTTGACACGGTTCTCGAAGGCCTCCTGCGTGAAGTCTCCGTCGCGGCCGAAGGGGATCTCGCGCAGCAGATAATAGCGAATGGCATCCGCCGTGTAGTCGCGCACGAGGTCGCGCGGGTCGATGACGTTTCCGATGGTCTTGCTGATCTTGAGGCCCGAGGCGTTGACCCAGCCATGCCCGAACACGTGCTCGGGGAGGGGCAGGTCGAGGGCCATCAGCAGAGCCGGCCAGATCAGGCAATGGAACTTCGTGATGTCTTTGCCCACCAGGTGCAGTTGGGCGGGCCACCACGTGCGGAAGAACGCATCATTGGAACCGTAGCCGATGCCCGTCAGGTAGTTCGAGAGGGCATCGATCCAGACGTAGATGACCTGGGAGTCATCACCGGGCACGGGGATACCCCAGCGCACCGACTGGCGCGACACCGAGACGTCGGGGAAGGTCTCGAGCAGGTTGAGGATCTCGTTCCGACGGGACTCGGGCTCGAGGAAACCGGGATGGGTCTCGTAATGGGCCACGAGGCGATCGCGGTAACGCGAGAACAGGAAGATGTCGTTTTCTTCGCTCGTGAACTCGAGGGGCATCAGGTGCTGCGGGCACGTGCGGCTCTCATCGATGTCACGCTCGTTTTTGAATTCTTCGCAGCCCTTGCAGTACCAGCCTTCGTAGCGAGAACGCACGATGTCCCCTTGTGCCACCAGCCGCGCATAGATTCCCTGGACGGCCTTCCGGTGCGCCGGGTCGGTCGTGCGGATGAAGCCATCATATGAGATGTCCAGGGCTTCCCAGACCGCTCGGGCTTCGGCCGCGATGCCGTCGACGAAGGTCTGCGGGTCGGTTCCTGCCGCCACGGCGGCCTTCTCGATCTTGTTGCCGTGCTCGTCGAGCCCCGTCAGGAAAAACACCTCGCGGCCGCGCTGGCGCTGGTGGCGTGCGAGTGCATCGGCCGAGATCTTCTCGTAGGCATGGCCGATGTGAGGGGCGGCGTTGCCGTAATCGATCGCGGTGGTGATGTAGTAACGGTTCATCGGGCATCTCCTGGGCGGGGCGGCGATCGCCATGGTACCAAAAGGTACGCTCTTGACAGCGATGTCCAGGCAGGGTATTCCATGAACATCGTGATTCTTCACGTTCGGCTAGGTAGCTCAGTTGGTAGAGCATGCGACTGAAAATCGCAGTGTCGGCAGTTCGATTCT
>JBEIFE010000343.1:0-2942 GCA_040382575.1 Candidatus Sericytochromatia bacterium | reverse complement strand
GCCGGTGGTGAGATTGATATCGGCCGTTTCGATCGATTTCAGGGTCTGGCCGGGAGCCTCTTCACCGCCGAGGATATACAGCTTGTTCCCGATGGTCGTCGCGGCCTGGGTCTGACGTCCCTTGACGAGTTGGATCTCTGCCACGTTCTGGAAAGCCCCCAGCGATCCGTCAGGGAGCACCTGGGCACGTTCGACGGTCCTGGAGCCCGAAGTGGTCCCCACTTGCATCCCGCCGATGGCATAGAGCCAGGGACCAGTCCAGACCACGTTGAAATCCGAGCGCGGTGAATTCATCGTCGTCGAAAGGGGCTCGAAGGCCCCCAGCGAACCGTCGGCCTGGATCGTGGCTCGCTCGATCGTGTTGACAGGGTTGTCCTCACGAGTCGTCTTCGAGCCGCCCAGCACGTACACGTGGGACCCGATCTGGATAGCTGCAGCTCCCGACCGCAAGCTGGTCAAGGTACCGGCAGCCTCGAATGCCCCCAGGTTGCCACTGGCGTCGATCACGGCCGACTGGATCTTGTCGACTGGATTCGACCAGTCACTCGTGCCGCCGAAGAGATAGACCCGGTTTCCGATCGCGAGGGGGGCGGACAGCGCCACGGGGTAAACGAGATTCCCGTTGGTCGTGTATGCCTGGAAGTTCGCGAGGGTTCCGATGGGTGCCGGGGTGGGGTTTGCCACCTCGTTGATGGCCGGCGTGGGAGAGGCGGAGGGAGATGATGAGGCGGCAGGATCAGGCGAGGACGTGACATCAGGGGACACCGACGCAGTTGGGGACGGGGTCGGCTTGAGGGTGGTGATGAGGTTGCTCTGAGTCCCCCCGGAGGTGCATCCCACACAGAGGGAAAGAGCTGCGACGACAGCTTGGACGCGTGGTTTCATTTAGAAAATCGCTTTCTTATTCTGGGATAACCCGGCTTTGAACAGCCAAGCGAATCATGCGTTTGCGACTCAGTCGCGTCAAGCATGATTTACTCCTTCGGCCACGCCCTGGACAGGCTGCGTACGCGATCAGATCGATGTCCCTTCCATCCGCATTCACCGCGTGGCGGGATGGACGGCTCGCCAGTCCCGGACCAGCTCGTCTCGCTGGGCCGCGGTGTACGTTTTGCCCCGGAAGGTGGCCTCGAAGCGCTCGAGCGACACATCCAGGTTCCTGGCGGCCACCACGACCTCATCCTGGTCCGCACACCAGGTGACGAAGGCCGAGCCATCGACCCACTTGTCGGCCAGGGTCTTCTGGATCGGGATGTCCGCCTCGTAGATGAGGCTGGCGGCCGGTGCATCCGCGAACCGGCGGGCCTGCCGGACATCCGTGGTCCACGAGGCTACCGTGTGGTTCGAGAGTGTCACCGCTTTGCGTCCTGGCTGCTCGAGTGCCGAGACGAGCTCTTCAAGGGCATACTCCCCGCGAACGCCCCGGAACAGATGAAACGTATCGGGTGCTTGTTCCCCGAAGCGGCTGGCGAGGCGGGTCCACCGCTCCCGGCGCGTCTCGAGGAGGTTCTGAAGCAACTCTTCGGTGGACGAACGGGGCCGTCCCCCGTTTTCACCGAGGCTGACGAAGGCCTTCCGGATCGTGGACTGACCGTCACCGCCCGAGACCCAACCCGTGAACAGCCGGTCCGCGTGTTCCTGGAGACCGGGATTGCCGTAAATCTCGCTGTAGAAGCGCTGGCGCGCCTCCCGGACGGCCGGATCGCTGAACCTGCCCAGAGGATCGACGTGTCCGTCGAGACGAGCAAGAAAGGCCTCGCTCAACCTGTCAGAACCGCGACGCGTTGCATTCTCCGCAGGCGTCCGTGCGCTCCGGACGAACACATCTGCTCCGGTCAGGCCTACTCGGGCGCCCTGCCCGACTTTGGGGGCAATGGAGTCGGCGGCCCGGACGATTCGTTCCGAAACCGCGGAAGCCCTTGCCGCGGCAGCTCGATGGCCAGCCGTCTCACGGATGGCTCGTTTCATGGGCTGTCCGAGAATGGGAATGGGCATCTTCACGCTCCGTGGCACCGGTTCGACACGCCGGTTCACCCGATTTGTCGTTCAAGAGCCGTCAAGAGATGCCCCGTTGCGGATTAAGCTTTCTTGAAGGTTCGCGCCTCGAGTTCGCGCTTCTGGATGGGAGGGAGCTCCCTGGACACGGGACGTCCCTTCGGACAGCGAGGAGCTATCCCGGGAACCGTGGTATACAACAACATGTCCACAACTTGATGCAGGAGGCCGCCCGGATGCTACGTCCCACCCTCACCCTGATGGGCCTCGCCGCCCTCGCGATCTTTCCTTCGCTCCCCGCCGTCGCCGGCGCGATGGCTCCGTGGAACATCTCCGTGAAGACCCTCGATGGCAAGCCCACCACGCTGGCTCCCTGGCGCGGAAAGATCCTGCTGATCGTCAACACGGCCAGCCAGTGCGGCTATACCCCCCAGTACGAGGGGCTCCAGGATCTGCACGGGCGCTATGGCAAGAAGGGCCTCGCGGTGCTGGGCTTCCCGTGCAACCAGTTCGGCGGACAGGAACCCGGTACCTCCGGCGAGATCGCCCGTTTTTGCTCGACCGAGTATGGCGTGACCTTTCCCATGTTCGCCAAGATCGAGGTGAACGGTGCCGGGACGCATCCGCTTTATGCTTGGCTCAAGCAGGCTAAGCCCGGCGACATCTCCTGGAACTTCAGCAAGTTCCTGGTCGATCGCAAGGGACACGTCGCAGGGCGTTACGACTCGTCGACGGAGCCTTCCGCGATCCGCAGAGACATCGAGGCCATGCTCTAGATCCTGCATCCTTTTTTGCGTCGGAAATCCATCGAGCCTCGAGGTGCCAGAAGCTTGAGGCCCCACCTGGTATCAAAACCAGGCGGGGCCTCAAGACCTGATGGATACCGACAGGGACGTCGGATCAACCGCCGAAGATCCCCTTGAATGCGTTGACGAACGGGGCAGCCT
>JBEIFE010000342.1:0-2947 GCA_040382575.1 Candidatus Sericytochromatia bacterium | reverse complement strand
GCTCGAAACACCGGCCCTCGGCGTCGATGAGCGCATCCGCGCCCTCGCGAGACAACCGGAGCAGGCGTGCCTGATCCCGTATATCGAGCAACAGTCCGTTCCAGGACGTGAGTTCTGGTCCCAGGACGGCGATGTTGAAGCCATCGGCCTCGAGCGCATCGCTGCCCGGAATCGGATGCTTTTCCCGGAAGCGGCGGTAGGCGAGACCCAGGTGAGGGGGGCCCACCAAAATCCAGTCCTCGCCCTGCTCGAGGTCGAGGAACGGGCGATCGCCGAACTGCTCGCGCCGCAAGGTATCGAGCGTGGCATCGCTCGCCAGGCTCCGGCAGGTCTCGACGATCTGCCCCGGTGTCACGCCATGAAGGAGGGGCATGGGACTGGTTCCGAGGACGCGGTCCACTCCCCGGGAACGGAAACCGGGTTCGAACTCCGCCCCGAGGAGTTCCAGGAGATCCCCGTCCGCCGATCCATCGATGGCGAACCGGGTGTCGAGTTCATCACCTGTATCGAGCCTGACCGAAGCCAACCTGGATCCCGTGACCGAGACGCTCTCGGGACGTCCCGTCAGGACGGTGACACCAGCCTCGGCCAGCATGGCCACCAGAGTCCCTCGACCCCGGTCCGGATCGAGGGCCACCAGGGATACCCCCGCCCGGGCGAGGAACTCACCGAAGAGCCCATCCTGACCGCCCACGACGGGGCGATGCACATGTCGCGAGTCACGATCGACGTAGGCCAGCCCTCCCCAGGTGAGGATTCCCCCGATCCGCTCGACGTGCTCGATCACCAGAGAGGTGCGCGCTCCTGCGCGAGCCGCCGCGACGGCAGCGAGGCAGGCCTCGGTCTCGCTGCCGGTGACGATACAATCCCAGGACGGAGTGTGAATTGAAAGGCTCATGACGAAACATCTCGTACCCCGCCGGCCCCGCATCCTGACGCCGGCAAAGCTACGAATCGTGAAGCCGCGGGTAAATACCCGAGCCTGGAGGGTACACGTGTATGAGAGCGGGGTGACATTTGTCACATCCGGTGGCAGTCCTCCACGGCCTGCCCGAGTTGCGTTCCGTTCTTCGGAGGTGGATTTTGCGTTTGAGTGTGGGATTGAAGCTGATCGGGGCCTTCGCCCTGGTTGCGATCGTCACCGTCAGCCTGGGTTTCTTCTCGATCAGCCAGTTCCGCGAACTGCACTCCGCGGCCACTCAGCTTTCCCAGAACGCCCGGGAAATCAGCTTGCTGGGGGACCTCAACACGGGCGTCGCGGACTACCAGCGCCTGGTCAACAACCACATCCTCGAGACGGATCCTGCGAACATCGGGAAGATCGAGGAGACCATCGGCCATGTCCGGAGCGTCGCGCGCACGCGGATGGGTGAATATAAGGAACTTCAACTCGAAGAAGTTGACCAGACGCTGTTCAAGGAAGTTTCGTCCAGCTTCGACGCCTACGAGAACAGCATCCAGCAGGTTCTGCGGTACAGCCAGGTCAACCGGAACCGCGAAGCGTATCGGCTTCTGGAAAACGAGACGGGCGCTCTGTTCGATGCTCTGAACACCAGCGTCGATAAGCTGCTCGCCCACAACGTCGCGGCCAATCGCTTCGCGACCGAGAAGTCGGATAGCGGGTTCGAGGGCGCCACCCGTCTCAACCTGACCATCTCGTTCATCCTCTCGATCGTGTGTCTCTTCGTGGGCTTCACCATGACGCGCCAGATCACGGTCCGCCTCCGCGGAGTGGCCCAGGCGGCCGAGGGCATCGCACGCGGTGAACTCGACCAGGACGTCGACGAGACGGGCACCGACGAAGTGGCGGACCTGGCCAAGAGCTTCGATGAGATGGTGACCTCGCTGAGGGAAGTCGCGTCCATCGCCAGTCAGATCAGCGAGGGTAACCTGGTCCAGAACCTCGAACCCAAGAGCCAGCAGGACCAGTTCGGGGTCGCCATTTCCACGATGATCATCGGACTACGCAGCGTCGTCACGCGAGTCAGGCGAGCCACGGACGGCGTGAACGGAGGCGCCAGGCAGATTGCGCAGGTCTCGGTCCACCTGTCCAAGGCGACGGGGATCCAGGCCGACCGGGCGCGTGACACCTCCCGTTTGATGCGCGAGATGGCCGCAAGTCTGAAATCCGTCAATCAGAGCACCCAGACGCTGGCTCGACAGGTGGCCCTGGTCGACGAAAAGTCGCGAGGACTGGGGAATGCGGTCCAGAAAACCGCGGGCTCCTTGAACTCGATGGCTGCCGTCGTCGAATCGATGGCGACCAAGAGCGAACTGGCCAGCCAGGCCTCTGAAGTGGCTGCCGAAGCGGCCTCGAATGGTCAGGCTGCCATCGAGTCGACCCTGGAAGGTCTGACCAGCATCGACCACACCATGGATGACATCCGCACGAGCATCGATGCGCTGCACCAGCGGTCCCAGGAAATCGGCAACATCCTGAACGTCATCAACGACATCGCCGAGCAGACGAACCTGCTGGCCCTCAACGCCGCCATCGAGGCGGCGCGAGCCGGTGAGGCCGGCAGGGGCTTCGCGGTCGTCGCCGACGAGATCCGGAAACTGGCCGAACGCTCGGGTAAGTCCACCAAGGAAATCGAGACCCTCGTGTCGCAGATCCAGCAGGTCACGGCTCAGGCTGTCGGAGCCACCGAGAAGGGCGAATCGGCCGTCGCGACGGGCCTCGAACTCGGTCAGAGGACGGGTGAGGCCCTCTCCCGCATCCTGGAATCGGCCCGGAATGCCAACACGCTGCTCGAGGACGTCGTGGACGGAACCCGCATGCAGGTGACCTCCAGCCACGAGGTCGTCCAGCTGGCGAGCCAGATGGCCCGCTACAACGACGAAGTGCAGCAGGCACTCGGCACCATGAGCAAGGAAACCACCCAGGTCGCTCAGGCTTCGGATGAGCAGGGGCGCGGCATCGACCGGGTCGTCGCGGCGGTCCAGG
>JBEIFE010000341.1:0-2955 GCA_040382575.1 Candidatus Sericytochromatia bacterium | reverse complement strand
TCGAGGCGCTCATTCGCCGGGCGCAGGCCCTGGGGCAGGTCCGGACGGATTACCTCCCGGCGGAGCTCACCCGGCATCTCATGATCGGGCTGTTTTCGAGCACCATCGGGCCGTGGAGCATGGGGGCCTATGGTAGCGAGCCACTGGCCGAGGTCGTGGGCCGGACCTTGAATCTGTATTTCACGGGAATGTGTGCACGCTAGGGAGTGAGCCCGTTTGGCATGGTCTCTATCCGGCCCCGGCGTGGCCTCATCGCTCGAGAAGATCATGCGTCACCATGAAGAAGGCCCCGGATGCAGATGCATCCGGGGCCTTCTTCACGAGACGTGGGGCCGATCAGGCCTCGAGCACCGCGTGAGCCGGTGCCGGGATCAACTCGGTCTTCTCCTTCTCGACACCCGCCGAGGGGCCTGCCGGAGCCTTGGGCCCCCGCCGGAACATCCGGAAGGTGAAGTTCCGCAGATCGTCCATCAGGGTGTAGCCCACGGGTACGACCAGCAGCGTGAGTGCCGTCGAGGTCAGCAGACCGCCGATGACGACGACGGCCATGGGCGACCGGAACTCGGAACCCGAGCCCAACCCGAGAGCCATCGGCGCCATGCCGAGGACCATCGCGGAGGTGGTCATCAGGATGGGCCTCAGTCGCACGTTGGCTGCCGTGATGACGGCTTCCGTGCGCGGTACGCCCCGCTTCTGCTGCGTGATGATGAAGTCCACGATCAGGATCGCATTCTTCGTCACGATGCCCATCAGCATGATGATGCCGATGAGGGCCATCATGCCGAGCTCCTTGCCGAAGATCAGCAGGCCCAGGAAGGCGCCGATGATGGCCAGAGGCAGTGAGAACATGATCGTCATCGGCGTCAGGAACGAGCTGAACTGCAGCGCCAGGATGAAGAAGATGAGCGACACGCCCATCAGCATGGCCTGGCCGAAGCCACTGAAGGCATCCGCCTGCTGCTTGGCCTGACCGTCCATCGAGATGGAGATGTGGTCGGGAATGGCCGCCTTGGGAAGGATCTTGGACTTGATGAGGTCCGTGGCCGTTCCGACCGAGATGCCCGGCATGAGGTTCGCCGTGATGTGCACCAGGCGCTGGCGGTTCTGACGCTCGATCTGGCTGAACCCTCCGCCCATCTGGACGTCCGCGATGGAGCCCAGAGGGACGCTGCCGCCACGGTTGGTGGCGATCGCCAGGCTCGAGAGGGCGCCGATGTCCCGCCGGGCCGAGGGCTGCAGGCGGACCCAGACGTCGACTTCCTGGTCCCCGGCGCTGATCGTGCTGGGGGTGTCTCCGGTGGTCGCCAGGCGCAGCGTATTGGCCAGAGATGCCGTCAAAACGCCGGACTGGGCCATCCGGACGCGGTCGGGCAGGATCCGCATCTCGGGCTTCTCTTCGCCGATGGAGGTCTCGAGGTCCGCGAACACGGCCTGGTCCTTCATGAGCGTGGCCAGAGACATCGCGTAGCGGCGCAGCTCACCCAGGTCGTCGCCCTGGAGCTGGACATCGACGGGCTTGTTGTTGGCCCCGCCCACGGCACCGAGTTCGTCAGCCAGCACCTTGGCCTCGGGGAAGGTCGAGAACTGCTTGCGCACCTCGGCCGCGATGACCGAGTCCCGGCGCTTCCGCTTCGATTGATCGACGAGCAGCACATCGAGACGCGCGTCATCGACCGTGCCGTAGGCACCGATCAACGTGTAGACGTGCTCGACACCTTCCTGCTTCGTGACCTCGCGGGCGACCATGTTGGCCACGCGGGCCGTCTCCTCGAGGGCCGTCCCCTTGGGCATCTGGACGCGCAGGAGGAACTCGCCCCGGTCCGAATTCGTGAGGAAGCCCTTCTGGATGAACTGGCTGAGGCTCATGCCACCCACGAAAGTGACGAACGCGAGCAACATGACGGCCCAGCGGTGACGCAGGCTCCAGCGGAGGAGACCCGCATAGCGCCCCTCCCGGACGTGGGCCCCTTCTTCCTCGAGGCCCTTGCCCGTGGGCTTCACCTTGAGGAGGTAGGCGCACATCATCGGCGTGAGCGTGCGCGCGATGAGCAGCGAGAACAGCACCGCGAAGGTGACGGTCAGACCGAAGCTCTTGAAGAACTTCCCGATGAACCCGCTCATGAACGACATGGGCAGGAACACGCCCACGATCGTCATGGTGGTCGCCGTGACGGCCAGCTGGATTTCCCCGGTGGCCTGGATGGCTGCCTTGATGGGCTCCTCGCCTGCTTCGAGGTGGCGGTAGATGTTCTCGAGATCCACGACGGCGTCGTCGACCAGGATGCCCACCACCAGCGACAGCGCCAGCGTCGTCAGGTTGTTGAAGGTGAAGCCCAGGAGTTGCATCGGCACGAAGGCCGCGATGATGGAAAGCGGGATGGCGAGCCCGCTGATGAGCATGGCCGCGACGTTGCGCAGGAAAAGGAACAGCACGATGACCGCAAGGATGGCGCCGATCGCCAGGTGTTCCCAGACGGCCTCGTTGGACATCTTGACGTAGTGCGTCGTGTCCGCGGCCTTCGTGATGGTCAGGCCCTTCGGGAAGGTCTTCCGGAGCTCGGCGATCTTCCGATCGAACTCCTCGACGGTCGTGACGGCATTGGCATCCGTCTGCTTGACCAGCGACAGGAAGATCGCATCCTGACCGTCGATGGCCGAGTAGGTCATCGGGTCCTTGATGGTGTCGCGAACCGTTCCGAGGTCCTGGAGGCGGACCTGTGCGCCCGTCGGCGTCGTGAGCGTCATCGCGGCCAGCTCGTCGAGCGTCCGGAACTTGCCCATGGTACGCAGGGACATCTCGCGCGTGGCCGCGGGCACCTTACCACCCGGCAGATTGTAGTTTTCGGCCTGGATAGACTGGAAGACGCCCGGGAGGTTCAGGTTGTAGGTCTGGAGCCGCTCGGGATCGAGGCTGACCTCGTAGGTGCGCTCGACGTTCCCCAGCAACTGGAGCTG
>JBEIFE010000340.1:0-2956 GCA_040382575.1 Candidatus Sericytochromatia bacterium | reverse complement strand
GTCATCGTGACGGCTCTGACCTTCTCGCGGAGACAGTCAGCGCTCGATCCCGGTCTCGAACTCGCCAGCGTGGCCGTCGCTTCGCCACAGGGCGATGCCTCCCCGGAACGCGGGGATGTCTCGCCCGAGGGGAGTCTCCAGGGCTCGATCGACGATCTCGAGTGAGAGGTCGAGTGGCCCGCTCGCCAGCGGGTCCATGATCTGCAAGCCGCCTGGTGTCCGTCCGGTTGCCAGCACGAAGTGCCCCCCATCGAGGGGGGAGCGCAACCGGGACGCATAGGCGGGTGTCGGGTTCACGTTGAGGATCATCACGTGACCGGGGCGAGCCAGCTCTGCCAGGACCCGTCCGATCCCTCCGGTGACCAGTCGCGCCTCGAGACCATGACGCCTCGCCGTTTCGGGAAACTGGTACGGAAAGGTCCATGCCCGTTCGTCGACTTCCCCGGTCATCTCGCGCCGTAAGCTTCGGACCAGCCGTTCGGGATGCGACCGGAAGTCGGACGGAGCTTTTCCCAGGACGGCGATCGACATCGCGAGCGACGTCGGGCCGCAATTCGCGTTCACGGGCACGGTGGCGGCGGGATGGTAGCGGGGATCCTGGACCTGGGTCACGAACCACCGCTGCATGCGATCCGGATCGATAGCCGTCACTCTCCGCGTGGGGGCATCAGGCACTGCCAGGGCCTGTCCAGCCGACCTGCTGTGAAATCCTGCGCTGAATACCAGAGATCCAACCATGAGCATGATCCCAGATGCCCGACCCGGCCAGAGCGGGGATGCTGCTCTGGCCGAGGTTGTGGCCGGTGACGGGTGACGCATGGGAACCAGAATTGTCCTTCCTGCACGGAAAATACGGTGATCGGGATCATCGACGATCTGTCTTGATTTGTAGCAAAATTGGGATTAAAGTTGAATCACAATGGTTGCAAGGGCGATCAACGGCGATCGTCCCCGCGCCTTCACACCGGAAAGGAGTCCTTTGATATGGCTCCATCGCATCAGTCGGCACCCGATTCCAGGTCTCTGGACCTCGCGGCAGGGTTGCCAGCCACCGGTCGGATTTTCGATGCATTCGGTCTGACCAATCACGGTGACCGTGGCGACTCCGACCTCTTCAGCTCGCGTTCCCACCACGATCTGGATCTCTGAAGCGTTCAGACAGAAAATCAGGCCTCCGGGGCGATCGTTCCGCGCAAAGCGGCGATCGCCCTTTTCGCATCGGGTGCCCCGAACACGGCCGACCCTGCCACGAGGACGTCTGCCCCGGCTTCCAGGACCCGCGGGGCCGTGGAGGGCCCGATTCCCCCATCCACCGAGATCCGCGTCGCGAGTCCCTGCGCGTCGATCCATCTGCGAATCGTGCGGATCTTGTCCTCGACCAGCGGGAGGTAGGCCTGGCCACCGAACCCCGGGTTCACGCTCATCACGAGCACCAGATCGAGATCGGGCAGGACATGTCGGATCGCCTCTTCCGACGTGGCTGGATTGAGCGCCACGCCCGTCCTGGCGCCCAGCTGGCGGATGGCCTGAAGCGTCCGGTGAAGGTGGGGGCATGCCTCGGCATGGACGGTGATCCAGTCGGCACCGGCATCGCGAAATGCCGCGAGCAGCGGATCCACCGGTTCGATCATGAGGTGGACATCGAAGGGCATGCGCGTGTGGGGCCGCAGCGCGGCGATCACCGGAGGCCCGAACGTCAGGTTCGGCACGAAGTGCCCGTCCATGACATCCAGATGCAGCCAGTCCGCGCCGGCCTCCTCGACTCTCCGGATCTCGTCCGCCAGCCGGGCGAAATCAGCCGACAGGAGCGATGGGGCCACCAGGGTCATGCGGTTCCACCTCCGGACGCGTCGAGTTCTTTCCGGAGCACCTCGAGCGCCACGGCGGCGGCTTCCTTTCGGCAGCCTTCTTGCTGGGACCGTGACCCTTGCCGAGGACCCTGCCCGCGATCTCGACCTCCACGTGGAACACGTGTCTGTGCTGCGGGCCTTCGCTGCCCGTCACGCGGTACACGGGCAGAACCTCGAGACGCTCCTGCGTCCACTCCTGCAGCAGCGCCTTCGCATTTTCGCCACCGGGATTTCGGACCGTTGCATCGAGGCGGCCCTGCCAGTGTCGCTGGACGACCGCCCGCGCAGACTCCAGCCCATCCCGCAGATAGAGGGCTGCCAGGCAGGCTTCCAGCGCGGAGGACAGGGTGCCGGGCTTCTCGCGCCCGCCCGTTCGCTCCTCGGCCCGGCTCATGATGAGTTGTCGCCCCAGGTGCAGATCGGTTGCAATCTCGGCCAGGGTCCGATCCGAGACCAGGGCGGCCCTGATCTTGGTCATCTCCCCCTCGCGGTGCTTCGGTTCGAGCCCGTACAGCCACTCGGAGACGACCAGTTTCAACACGGCATCCCCCAGGAATTCGAGCCGCTCGTAGTGCGACTCGTTTTCCGCCGAGGCGTGCGTCAGGGCTTGCCGGAAGAGACCCGGATCGCCGGGGGATGCCCCCAGGGTTCCGGTCAGCCATCCATCCAGCTCGGCTTTCACGGGACCCGCCTCAGGACCAGACTCGCGTTGTGGCCGCCGAAGCCCATGTTGTTCGACATCGCGGCCTCGACCTGGAGGTGACGCGCACGATTCGGTATGACGTCCAGATCGCAGGTCGGATCGGGCGTCTCTTGATTGATCGTCGGTGGCAGGACCCCGTGGTGCAGAGCAAGGACCGTGGTCAGTGCCTCGACGGCACCGGCAGCGCCCAGCAGGTGGCCCGTCATGCTCTTGGTCGAGGAGATGGCCAGACGAGCGGCATGGTCACCGAAGACGGCCTTGAGAGCGGCGGTCTCTCCGGCGTCGTTCAGTTCGGTGCTGGTGCCGTGCGCGTTGACGTAACCGATGGCCGCGGCCTCCAGACCTGCATCAGCCAGGGCGAGACGCATGGCGCGCTGGATGCCCTCGCCGTCATCAGGCGGGC
>JBEIFE010000339.1:0-2964 GCA_040382575.1 Candidatus Sericytochromatia bacterium | reverse complement strand
CTGCTCTACCACCTGAGCTATTGGCGCGTGGTGAACCCTGTCAGTTTAAGCGGTCGTGTCCGGGGCGTCAAATCCTCGAGCTAGCTGCATGCGCTAGACTGGGGACGCCGCCTCGTGGTTTTGCCTCGAATGGTGGCCAGGTCTGGCTACACTGCACCAGGAAAGGTTTCGTTTCATGAAGGTCTCCGTCGCACTGGTCTCGCTCATGCTCGTGGCTGGCTGCGCCGCCTCCCAGGGCCAGCAGCGCGAGGAATTTCCCGTCGATTCCTCGCCTGCATCGGCTGTCTCCTCGGCGGTCGAATCCGTGGCCTCCCCGGAGCCCTCGGCCATGCCCGTGACCGAGCCTGCTCCCATCCCCAGCGTGATGCCTGCGCCCGTCGGGACGGCTGCTCCCGCCATCAAGAAAGCCCCTGCTCCTGCAAAGAAGCCGGCGGCTCGCAAGTCCCGGGCCAAGAAGTAGCCGTTCATCCCGTCTGGATCACGGAGCGCCGGATCGCCTCGATGAGGGTTCCGGCGCCCTTCGTTTTTTGCGCGTCGGCGCGATGGAGCAGGCAAAGGGATCCCGGATCCCGGGTAGCCCGTCTCCGATCAGTCGTGGCTCCGGCATGCCCCTCAACCGAGTCAGGAGTGACCGTCAAGCTTGGGGATGTCGCAAAAAAATAATCGGGCATCCCCGAAGGAATGCCCGATACGTGAGTGCGCCAAGTAGGGCTCGAACCTACGACCCGCTGATTAAGAGTCAGCTGCTCTACCACCTGAGCTATTAGCGCGAACTCCATTCATTATAGCCGGTCTCGATGAGAGGACGCAAGGGGGATTGCGCATCCGGTGAGCGCGGTCACGCAAGGAATCATGGTCTTTTCTTAAACTGGAAGAAGATCTACGCTGGAAGTGGTGCGAGGGAGGTTCCGTTGAAGCGTGCGATGATCACGATGGGTCTGGCTGCACTGGCCTGGACCTCGGGGCTTGCGCCGGTCCGGGCCGAAGTGTCCCCACCCGCCGTGACGGCTCGTGCCGCGATCCTCATCGATGGTGCCTCGGGCCAGGTCCTGTATGGCAAGAACATCCACGAGCATCTTCCCCAGGCCAGTACCACCAAGCTCATGGCAGCCCTGGTCGCGATCGAACACGGTAATCTCTCGGACGTCGTCGAGGTCTCGGACACCGCGGCCAAGGTGGAAGGCTCCAGCATGTACCTGGAGGCCGGTGAACACCTGACGCTCGAGCAGCTACTCTACGGAATGATGCTCGTCTCCGGCAACGATGCGACCACCGCCGTCGCCGAGCATGTAGGTGGAAGCATCGAGGCCTTCGTGGCCCTCATGAACGCCAAGGCCGAGGAACTCGGCCTGCAGGACACCCACTTCGAGACGCCGCACGGGCTTCCCAATCCGGGGCACTACTCCAGTGCGAGCGATCTCGCGACCCTGGCACGCGCCGCCTTCCTGAACGCCACGCTGGCCAAGATTTCGTCCACCCGGGCGATGGAGTTGCCCGGCAACTCGCGCATCAAGAAGCGTTTGCTCGTGAACCACAACCGTCTCCTGAAGTCCTATCCTGGGGCCTGGGGCGGAAAGACCGGTTACACCACCGTGGCGGGCAAGTGCTTCGTCGGAGCCGCCAAGCGCGAAGGCCGCTACGTGATCGAGGCCATCCTGTCCGATCCCGATTGCTGGCGCGACGCCCAGCACATGCTCGACTACGGCCTCCAGAGTTTTGACAGTTTCCCTGTGCTCACCCCGGACCAGCCTCTCGGTGAGGTCGTCGTCGCGGGTGGTCGCACGCGCTCGGTCAAGGCCGTCCTGCTCCAGCCGCTCACGCTGAGTGTTCCCCGCGGCGCGGGGCGCCCCGAGGTCGAGACCCGTGCGCTGTTGCGTGAAGACGTGACGGCTCCCGTGTCGCCCGGGCAGCCCGTCGGTACGCTGCAGGTCACCCAGCACGGAAAGCTCGTGGCCACGGCCCCGCTCGTCGCTGCCGAGGCTGTTCCTCTCGGGGGGGCCATGCTGGGAGATCTCGGCGCGATTTTCACATGGTTTCTCAAGGGCGGGACCGTCACCGTCGCTCTCTTCTCGGTATTGCGCTGGCAGGGGGGCAAGCGACGTCTACGATTCGCTCTGAGACGGCGTTCCCTTCAGGCTGCTTCCCGTCTCGATCGTTGACCCCTCTGCTCCCCTGGCCTGCTTGGCCAGGGGATGCTGTTTCAGTCAGGAGCCTCGCACCTCGCCATGGACAAGCTCGTCGGCCTGCTGGGCCTGCTCGTCATACTGGGCATCGCGCATGCCCTCTCGACCGATCGTCGGGCCATCTCGTATCGCCTGGTTGGCTGGGGACTGGGGGTCCAGCTGGCACTGGCCCTGTTCATCCTCAAGACGCCCATCGGTCAGACGTTCTTCAACCGCCTGGGTGAAGCCGTCACGCGCCTCCTCGACTTTGCCAAGGAAGGCACCGGTTTCGTCTTCGGTAAGCTGATCGACATCCCCTCAATGGGGTACATCTTCGCGTTCCAGGTTCTGCCTGCCATCATCTTCGTCGGAAGCCTCATGGGGATCGCCTACTATCTGGGTCTGATGCAGGCGATCGTCTCGTTCTTCGCGAAGCTGATGGTCAAGACCATGGGGACCTCCGGTGCCGAGAGCCTGAGTGCCGTCGCCTGCGTGTTCGTGGGGCAGAGCGAGGCTCCCCTGCTCATCCGTCCCTACATCGGTTCCATGACACGCTCGGAGCTGATGGCGATCATGACCGGGGGAATGGCGACCATCGCCGGTTCCGTGATGGCGGCCTACATCGGCATGCTGGGCAAGGAATGGGCACCGCACCTGCTGGCTGCCTCCATCATGGGGGCGCCCGCGGGCCTCGTGTTGGCCAAGATCATGGTGCCCGAGACCGAATCGCCGACTACCGCCGGTGGCGCGACCCTCGAGGTCGAGCGCACGGAATCGTCCGTCATCGAGGCCGCCGCCAAGG
>JBEIFE010000338.1:0-2966 GCA_040382575.1 Candidatus Sericytochromatia bacterium | reverse complement strand
TGCGGGGGAGGGCGCGCTCCACCCCTGAAACCACGGGGTCCGCTTCGTCGCGCGGCGGCGCGTTTACCCGGACCCGAGCCTGGGAAGCGTCACGCGAACCGAGCACCTCGGACAGAGACTGGATCCACTCGAGCGAGGCCTCGTCGGCCCAGTGCAGATCTTCGAAATTCAAGAGCAAGGGGCGACGTCGCGCCTCCGCGAGAATCAAGCGGTTCAGGGCCCGAAATGCGAAGGTCCGACGCTGCTGTGGAGACAGGTGTTCGAGTTCCGGATGTTCCCGGGTCGAGCCGACCAGTTGCGCGATGGCGGTGACGTGCTGTTCGCGCTCACCGGGATCGATCTCGGACGTGGCCTCCACGCGAACGACGAGTGCTTGCCAGAGCGCCTCGGCATTCGCACGGGGCGCCCCGAGCCACCGACAGATGAAATCGGCAAGCAGGGCGTAGGGCGTACCATGCTCGTAAGAGATGGCCCGTACCCGCTGTGAATCCACGTGCCAGTCCGGCCGGAGGCTTTCGAAAAGGGCCGAAGACAGTCGTGATTTTCCGATTCCCGCTTCGCCCACGAGCCACACGAGACGTGGGCCCTCATCCTTCGCCTGACGGAAGACCTCCTGCAGGGCCGCCAGCTCCTGTTCACGACCGATGAGCGGGATGGAGTCGAGACGATTCCCCGGATCTTCGGTCAGACCGGTAACCTCGTAAACCTGGATGTCTTCGGCCATCCCCTTCAACCGGACGGCACCCAGGGACTGGAAGAGAATCCCCCGGGTCGCTGCCCGGTAAGTGGCGTGGGAAACGAGGACATTGCCGGGGCGGCAAGCCGATTCCAGACGCTGGGCCAGGTTCACCGTTTCCCCGAGAACCGTGTAGTCACGCTTGTGGTGGCCTCCGACATTGCCCGCGACGACGAGACCGGTGTGGATACCGATCCGGACCCGGAGGGTGATACCGGTCCGGGAAAGTAGATTCTGCGCGAAGGCAAAGGATACCTGCTGCATTTCAAGAGCAGCCCGGCACGCGCGTTCCGGATCGTCCTCGTGAGCGACGGGAGCCCCGAACAATGCCATGATGGCGTCACCGATGTACTTATCGACGACGCCACCGTATCGATAGATGGGTTCGGTCAGAACGGCGAAAAATTCGTTGACGATCTCCGCGACGGTCTGGGGATCGAGTTTCTCGCTCATGGCCGTGAAGCCCGAGACATCTGCGAACAGAACCGTCACGACCCGGCGATCGCCCGTGACCTCTCGAGAAGGCGCTTCTGGAGCACCGGCATCCTGGACCGGCGCGGTGATCCGCACCTGACCACAGGTGGCGCAGTGGCGCCAGTCTGGCTGAAATCGCGATCCGCAGCCCACACAGGGGGCGTCCTGTCGAACGCCACACCATGCACAGTAAACGGCATCCCCCGGCAGTTCGCCCCGGCAGGACGAACAACGGAACTGCCGGTGATAGGCACTGTGGGCGGTGACGAGCAACTCCACGGCGACAGGAGCTCCAGGTGAGTACAGAGTCGAGGACATTCCACCATACCCCGGCAGCAACCAAAATCTGCCGGATGTCTTCGAAGCGATGGCGCCGCCGTGAGGTTATAATGGAACCGTCCCTGGCCCGAGACAACGAGGTCCCGCCATGTTCAAAAAGATCCTGATTGCCAACCGCGGCGAGATAGCCGTCCGGATCCTGCGTACCTGCCGAGAACTCGGCATCCAGACCGTCACGGTTCACTCCGAAGCCGATGCGGATGCGGCTCATGTTCGCCTGGCCGACGAATCCCACCTGCTTGGACCTGCGCCCGTCGCCCAGAGCTATCTCCGGGCTGACCGTATCCTCGAGATAGCCCGGGAGACCGGAGCCGATGCCATCCACCCGGGATATGGGCTGCTTTCTGAAAATCCTGGGTTCGCTGGCGCTTGCCACGAGGCCGGCATCGTCTTCATCGGCCCCTCGCCAGACGCCATCGCCCGGATGGGCCTGAAGGTCCAGGCACGTGCGGAACTCGAGAGCATCGGCGTACCCGTCGTGCCAGGTCATGGCCAGGCGCTGAGCGGGGTCGACGAGGCACGAGAGGTTGCCGCTCGGATCGGCTATCCGGTGATGCTGAAGGCTTCGGCCGGAGGTGGCGGTATCGGGATGGAACGGATCGAGGGCCCCGAGTCCCTGGAGAAGGCCTTCAAGCTCTGCCAGGGAAGGGCAAAGGCCTATTTCGGCAATGGCGATCTCTACCTTGAAAAGTACCTGGATCGCCCCCGTCACATCGAGATCCAGGTCCTGGCCGATGCTCACGGCAGCGCATGGCAACTCGGTGAGCGTGAATGTTCGATCCAGCGCCGCCACCAGAAGGTTCTGGAAGAGGCACCCTCCGTGGCACTCACGCCTGAACTCCGGACCCGGATGGGCGAGATCGCGCTGCGCATCGTGAGGCACCTGGGTTACGTCAACGCAGGCACGCTGGAATTTCTGCTCGATGCATCCGGAGAGTTCTATTTCCTCGAGATGAACACCCGTCTCCAGGTGGAACATCCCGTCACCGAGCTCGTGACGGGCCTCGACCTGGTGGAATTGCAGTTGCGCGTGGCTGCCGGGGAAAAACTTGCCCTGCCGGATGCGGCCGGGGAGCCCCGAGGCCACGCGATTGAAGTCCGCCTCACGGCCGAGGACCCCATCACGTTCATGCCTGCACCGGGAACCCTCGGCGAGGTGCGATGGCCAGAAGGGGTGCGCGTCGATACATGGGTCGAGAGCGGCACGACCCTGTCACCGCACTACGACCCGCTCGTGGCCAAGATCATCGCCCACGGGGCCACGCGCCAGGATGCCGTGAGCACCCTACGATCGGCCCTCGAGAAGGTGGTCGTGACGGGCACGAAAACCAACCTGTTGGCCCTGATGGGTATCCTCGACGATCCCGATTTCCTGCAGGGCGACTATTCCACCCAGTTCCTCGCGACGCGGCGCGTC
>JBEIFE010000337.1:0-2968 GCA_040382575.1 Candidatus Sericytochromatia bacterium | reverse complement strand
GCTGAATGGATATGAGGACTCATCGAAAGACGCGGATCCAAACATGCCCAAGGGAACATTAACCCTTGCTCAACGATCGATGAACAAGCAGGGTGTAACAAGCGGAAATACCCGCCCGTGCACGGGACGAGCCACGACCGCTACACCCGCCCACCATCGCCCGTGCTACCATGCCGGTATGGATATCATCGGCCGCGAGCAAGAGCTCGCACTCTTGCATGATCTGCTCTCGGCAGGGCGTCACGTCCTCATCGAGGGTCCTGTCGGTGTGGGGAAGACCTTCATGGTCCTGCAACATCTCCGCAGGGCGAGCCGGAACCATGTCAGGGTGGACGGGGATGCCCGCTATTCGGAGCAAAAGCTGACGGGCTGGTTCGATCCGCCTCTCGTCATGCAGGCGGGCTACCGTCCGGAACATTTCATCGAGGGCCCACTGGTGCAGGCCATGCGCCAGGGCTGGGTCCTCTTCATCAACGAACTCAACCGGATGCCCGAGGGTGTCCAGAACGTGCTTCTACCCGCCCTCGACGAGGGCCTCGTCCAGGTACCCCGGCTGGGCACGATCGAGGCCGCACCCGGCTTCCAGGTCATCGCGACCCAGAATCCTGCCGAGTACGTCGCGACCCAGCGTCTGAGCGAAGCCGTCCTAGACCGCTTCGAGAGCCTCGTCATGGGATACCAACCTCGCCTGGAGGAAGCCCGGATCCTCGAGAAGGTCCTCGAACGCCCGGTGCCCCCCGAGAACCTCGACTTCGTCCTCGAACTGCTCGAGGCCACGCGGAAGGACCAGACCTTCCAGCGAGGCGCTTCGATCCGGGCGGCGATCGCCTGGATGAAGGTCACAGGCGACCAGAGCATCCAGCGGATGGCTCCCGAACGCCTCCAGACCCTCACGGAATCGGCACTGCGAAACCGTGTTCAGCTCGCCGATGGCGCCGACACCGACCTCACGACCTGGCTCGCTCGCTTCGTAAAAAAAAACGCTGGCACGGCCCTGAAGAATCCGTAGTCCCGGACTTCACGACCCGCAAGGAGTTCGTCTGGTTCTCGGTGGCCACCCAGGACCAGAATGCCTTCCTGGACGTTCCGCAAGCCGAGGAGCCCGTCGCGGAATCCGACTTCCAGGACGACTGGGAGTATGCCGTCCACTACCGACACATGGTTCGCACGAACATGCGCCGGACCTCCTACCTGGAAGGTATGCACCGCAAGGCGGTCGACGCCATCATGCAGCGGGCACGGCGTCTCATGCTTCCCGTCAGCAGACCTGACACGACGGTATATCGCTCCTGGCCCGAAGCTCCCTCGGCCGAACTCGATCTGGACGAGACCCTCGAGCATTTCGAGGGGATCCTGCCATGGCGCCCGGATGACCTGCGAGTCGCGGAACCCCACCATGAGCCCCTGTTTTTGACCTTGCTGGCCGATACCAGCATCTCGATGCAGGGCGAACGGTTCGCCATGGTGAATGTGGCCCTCGCCCTGCTCGCGATGAGCTGGCCAGGCGATCAACTCGCCGTGGCCGGATTTGACTACCAGCCCCGGAGAATCCAACCGTTTCATCGGGGACGGAGTCCGGCCTGGCTGGTGAGCCAGCTCCTCCAGACCCCGCCGCAGGGCATGACCGACCTGCATGCGGCACTCGAGACGGCCTGGCAGGACCGTCGACGCATATCACGCGGAAGACATGTCACACTACTGGTGACAGACGGCGCCCAGACGACGGGACCGAACCCGCTCGATGCGGCTCCTCGCCTGCATCCGCTCGTGGTGCTACCCCTCGATGCGCACCCGGAGACGCTCCGCTCTTGCGAGAATCTTGCTCGCAAAGGGCGGGGGCGCTGCCTACCCATCCGCACCGTCTCGGACATCCCCTTGCAGGCGCTGGCGCTGGCTCGCGCTCTCCAGCGGCCCGGCTGATGCAGCATCCGGCTCCTGGTCGCACGGACCGGGGATCAGGTCTCGACTGTAGGGTGCGTGCGTGGGGGGAGCCAGGCCCTTGACGGGCGGGGGCGCCGGCAACAGGGAACAAGAAAGGGCTCGATAGATGGCCCTCTCGTGTTCACAGGGCGCGGGATCGATCGTCCCGGGATCACCTTGAGGCCCCTCATTCAAGTGGACCATTCGACACCTCCTCTTGTGAGCGAAGGTAGGCTAGCACGAAGCCCCTGCCTGGACACGAGTCAGGCAGGGGCATCGGTTCTGAATTCAGACTGACGTCAGTCTCTTCGGGCCTTGAAACAGGGCTGACAGTAGACGGGTCTGCCCTGGGTTGGCTTGAAAGGTACCCGGGTCAAGTTCCCGCACTGGGCGCAGGAGACCTCGAAGAAATCGGGGCGTGCAGGCCGAGCGTGGACCGAACTCCCCTGGGGAGTCGTCTGTCGCAGACTGCGACACGAAGGGCAGCGCTGAGGCGGATTCGTGTAGCCCTTCTGGGCATGGAATTCCTGCTCACCGATGGTGAACAGGAAGGTGGCCCCGCAGTCTCGACACACGAGAGAACGATCTTGCACGGGGCCTCCCGACCTATATCCGGACGACGATCGCCGGGACGCCCTGGCGACGGATCTGACGGGCCATCTCGGCAGCCCGGACCTCGGACGGGAAGCGTCCGACATACACCCTGTGAGGGACGGCGAGACGGGCCGTCCCACCGCTCAGACTGACATACGACCCCTTGCCACGGATCTCGCCAGCCAGTTGCTCTGCGCGCTCACGACCTTCGAAGATCCCGAGCTGGACGACATAGCGACCGCGACCGACCTTCATGACAGAACCGGGATGACCGATGGCCGCAAACTTCTGCTGGAGTGCGGCGTGCGCGGCCGTGAGCTTGTCGGCCTCCACCTGTGCGCCCGCGCGCATGGCTGCGGCCGAGCGAAGCGCCGACGCGCATTCTTCCCTTACGGCCCGGCCGTCCGTCTCGGCCGCTTAGACCGACGGCGGTGCGGCCCGACGGCACGGCTGC
>JBEIFE010000336.1:0-2981 GCA_040382575.1 Candidatus Sericytochromatia bacterium | reverse complement strand
GTCGACCTTTCCGACCCGGTAGGCCAGGCGAACGACCCAGGGAATGAGGAGGTCCGTGGCGAGCCACGGAGCCATCAGGGCCAGGGCGAGGGTCAGTCCCCAGGTCTCGAGCACGGGTCAGGACACTCCGACGAGCGATTCAGCGTAGAGGGGGAAGGCGGCGCAGAGTTCCGCGACGGTGGCACGGACGGCCGTGAGTTCGGCCGCGTCGCCACCCGCCCGCAGGGCACGCACGATGGCACCGGCGATCTTTCGCATCTCGGGCTCGCCCATGGTGCGGGTGGTGACGGCAGGAGTACCGATACGGATGCCACTGGTGACGAAGGGGCTCTCGGGGTCGAAGGGGATGGTGTTCTTGTTGACGGTGATGCCGACGTCGTCGAGGACCTGGCTCGCGACCTTGCCCGTGAGGCCGACGGAGCGCACGTCGACGCTGAAGAGGTGGGTATCGGTACCACCCGAGACGATGCGCGTGCCGGAAGTGACCAGTTCAGCGGCCATGGCGCGGGCGTTGGCGACGACCTGCTCCTGGTAGCGGCGGAAGCCGGGCTGGAGCGCCTCGTGAAATGAAACGGCCTTGGCCGCGATGATGTGCATGAGGGGGCCACCCTGGAGGCCAGGGAAGACGGCCTTGTCGATCGCCTTCGCCCATTCGGCCGAGGTGAGGATCATGCCGCCCCGCGGACCGCGGAGGGTCTTGTGCGTGGTGGTCGTGACGAAGTGGGCATGGGGGACGGGAGACGGGTGGACACCGGCCGCGACGAGGCCCGCGATGTGGGCCATGTCGACGAGGAGGAGGGCTCCGACCTCGTCCGCGATCGCCCGGAAGCGCGCGAAGTCGAGGGTTCGGGCATAGGCGGAGGCGCCAGCGATGATGAGTTTCGGCCGGTGCTCGCGTGCCAGGGCAGCGACGCGGTCGTAGTCGAGAGTCTCGGTCTCGGGCTCCACGCCGTAGGACACGATGCGATAGAGGAGGCCCGAGGCATTGACGGGGCTGCCGTGGGTCAGGTGCCCGCCGTGCGAGAGGTCCATGCCGAGGATGGTGTCACCAGGCTTCAAGGCGGCGAGGAAGACGGCCATGTTGGCATTGGCGCCGCTATGGGGCTGGACATTGGCGTGCTCGGAACCGAAGAGGCGGCAGGCGCGATCGATGGCGAGAGTCTCCATGCCATCGACGTGGACGCAACCCCCGTAGTAGCGCTTGCCCGGGTAGCCCTCGGCGTACTTGTTGGTGGGGACGGTCCCCATGGCCTCGAGGACGGCGCGGCTGGTGAAGTTCTCGGAGGCGATGAGCTCGAGGTGGTCCCGCTGGCGGGTGAGTTCGGCGTCGAGCAGGGCAGCGATCTCGGGATCGGTGGCTCGCAGGTGGGGGAAGTCGTTCACGCGGGCTCTCCGGCAGGGGTGGGGGGATCGATGAGGAGCAGGCGATCGGCATGGCGACCGGATTCGAAAGCGGCAGACAGGAAGGCGTCCAGGATGGCGAAGGCCATGTCCTCACCGACGAGACGGGCCCCCAGGCAGAGGACGTTGGCGTCGTTGTGGGCGCGCGACAGCCGAGCCGAGACGGGCTCGGAAACGAGGGCGGCCCGGATGCCGGGGTAGCGGTTGGCGGCGATGGACATGCCGATACCGGAGCCGCAGACGAGGAGGCCGCGGTCGACCTGGCCATCGGCGAGCATGCGGGCCACCTCGCCGGCGAAGACCGGATAGTCACAACGGTCGGGACCGTCGCACCCGACATCGACGACCTCGTGCCCGGCTACCCGGGCACGGTCAGCGAGCGCCTGCTTGAGGCCAAATCCGGCATGGTCGCTTCCGAATGCGAGGCGCATGAACCCTCCGTGACGTGACGTCCCCGATTATACCCCGGGGAAGCCCGTCAGGTCGGGGAAGGAATTTCGAGTTCGGCCTGACCGGGCAGGTCGAGCGTGAAGGGGCCGAGCGCACCGGTCCGGAGGTCGGCGAGCCAGGTCCGGGAGGCTCTGCCGAGGTCGGGGCGATCGCCAGGGAGCAGCATGCCACGCTTGCGAGCGAAGGTCTCGAGGGTAGCGGGATGACCCCATGGGGCCAGGACGGACGAGGCCGTGAGATCCAGGAGCGGGAAGGACCAGCGGGCGACCTCTAGGGCATCATAGGATTCGGTCGAGACGCTGCCGACCATGGCGATGCGGAGAGCGACACGCGGATCATCGAGCTTCGGGGGGATGATGCCCGGGGTGTCGAGGAGCTCCAGGTCCTTCGAGATGCGGATCCAGTGGGTGCCGCGGGTGACGCCGGGGCGATCACCCGTGCGGGCCTTGGAGGTGCGGACGAGGCGGTTGATGAGGGAGCTCTTGCCGACGTTGGGCATGCCGACGATCATCAGGCGAACGGCGCGCGGTAGGCGACCGCGAGCGGCCATCCGCTCCTGGACTTTCTTGCCCTGAGCGGCGATGACCTGGTTGAGTGCGGAAAAACCCTGACCTGAACGCGAGTCGACCGCGACGACGGGAACGCCTTCCTCGCGGTAGCGCGCGATCCAGGCATCGGTGAGGATGGGGTCGGAAAGGTCGCGCTTGTTGAGGATGAGGGCCCGGGGGCGATCGCCGATGAGTTCGCGGGTGCGCGGGAAGCGAGAGCTGTAGGGAAGGCGCGCGTCGACGAGTTCGAGGACCATGTCGACGAGCTTGACCTGCTCCTGGAGGATCTTGGTCGCCTTCGCGATGTGTCCCGGGAACCACTGGACACGGGGCATGCCGTGGAAAGGAGTGGGCTCCTCGGTGTCAGATTCGATCTCGCGCGGACGCTTGCCGCGAGGCTCAGCCATGACCCCACCTCCAGGAAATGCCCCAAGGGCTGAAAAGAAAGCAGTCCCGCAGGGGCTGCAAGGAAGACCAGCAAGTCCGCCCCGAAGGGGATGACGAGCGGCACCGCCAAGGAAAAGGAGGACCAGCAAGTCAGTCCCGAAGGGAATGACGAGCGACACCGCCAGGAAAAGGAGG
>JBEIFE010000335.1:0-2981 GCA_040382575.1 Candidatus Sericytochromatia bacterium | reverse complement strand
CCTCGGGCGAGACGTTCATCAGCGGCAGGAAGCCGTGAGTCGCCGTGCACGTGACGATCTCGAGCACGCCCATGTCCTGGAACTTCTTGAAGGCCTGGACCAGGTTGCCCTTGTAACGGTCGACGAATGTATGGCGGATTTTCCGGAAGTGGTCCAGGTAGTACCGCGCCAGATAGTTGAAATGACCGTCGAGGCGGGTCCGCTCGATCTCCTTGCCTGCGAGCTCGATGAGCTCGTCGAGGTGGTGGACGTAGCGGTTCTGCAGAAGAGGGTCCGCCAGCATCGAGACGAGCGGCGGGGTCAGCGTCATCGTGATCCGGAAGTCGATCCCGTCCGCGATCAGGCCGTCATAGACGTTGATGAGCGGGACGTAGGTCTCGGTGATCGCCTCGTACAGCCAATCTTCCTCGAGGAAGTAGCTGTACTCCGGGTGCCGCACGAAGGGAAGGTGCGCGTGCAGCACCATGGCGAGGTAGCCGCGTGCCATGGAACGGGTATCCTTTCGTGATGCCTAGCGCGAGGGGCCGACGGTCGTGGCGCGGGTGACGGTGAAGGAAATGTTGCGCTCCATGTCGCCGTCCCGGTTGATCGCCTTGATGGGGATCGGGTGCAGCCCGTCGGGCAACTCGAACCGCAGCGTGAAGGTCCCGTCCTCGCGAAGGGGGATCACCTCGCCACGAACCGTGAGCGTCGCATCGGGCTCGGTGGCACCATACACGATCAGCTCGCAGTTGGCCACGAGCCAGAAGTCCTTGCCGGGAACCTTGGCACCGGCAGCAGGGGCACCATGCTGGGCGCTGCTGGGCGCGAGCGCCCAGGAACTGAGGGCATGCGACGAGAGCGTCTGGGGAGGACGACCCAGATCCCCGAACTTCGGGAAGCGCGCCGACCAGGGACCGGGGACGGCAGAATCGAGGCCGGTTGCGAGAATTCGCTCGGCATCCTTCTCGCTCCAGGAACCGGCAGCGGGCGTCTCGGCCTCGTTGAGGACCGCGGGCAGGCTCGGCCACACTTCCACCTCGGGGCTTGCGGTGGGGCCAGAGGCCGGAGCCGACGGACGGTTCGTCCCGGGGAGGGGAGCAGAGTAGGTGAGGCTGGCGAAGCGGTCCGAGACGATGGTCGAGGGACGCGAGATGGGATTGGCAGCGACATTCGAGGTGGCGATCGCCACGAACGTGTCATCCTTGCGCAGGTATCCGACCTGGACGACGTAGCTCCGGCCATCACTCGGCATGTTCAGGTACCACTGACGCTGGCCGTCGAAGGGCATGCGCAGGTCGTACGTCAGGTTCGAGGGCGTTTCACCGAAGACGATACCCGTGACGTCGTGCACCTTCAGGACGAGCTGGCGTCCGCCCTGGGCACGGGCGCGGTTGACGCTGGCGGCCGACAGATCCCAGTAGGCATAGCTCCAGAAGGGGTCCCGGACCATCAGGACGATCCGGTCCGTGCCGTACTGCACGGGGAGTTCGGGCAGGGGTTCGTCGATGAGTAGTTCGTGGTTGGTCCAGGTCTTCTTGAGAGGGATGACCGGAGTGGAAGAAGTGACCGACTGATCGGCTGTTTCGAGGAGAGCCGCCCCTTCGTTAGCGGGGTCGATATCGCCGTCAGCGTCTTCCGCCTCGTCGTCGCCGTTGCCGCTTTCGAGGGTGCTATCTTCGGACGTCACCGTCGCTTCGGCGACGGCTCCGGAGGTTGATGCGGGTTCGAGTACTGCGACGGCAGCGGCGACGGGCTGTCCGGCGGATTCCGCGACCGACGCGACGACGGCCTCGACAGCCTGGTCATTCTGCGTGAGCGCGACCTTGCCAGCCACCTCGAGTTCCCTTGCGGCAGGCTTCGTGTCGGATGCCGCAACATTCGCTGCAGGGGCAGCCGTACGGGCCGACTTGCTTCCCTTTGCGCTGGCCCTGGCTGGCGCCGTGGCTTCGAGCTCGGCAATCGCCTCTTCGAGCTGCGCCTTGGTCATGGCGCTGTAGCCCTTGATGCCCCGCTTGCGGGCGAGGTCCATCAGTTCCTTCTTCGTCCGTTCCGGTTGCACGTGCGGTCGCTCCCGCGGCACAGGCCGCCTCGTCGGGTCATCCGTCCTGCAACAGGAGACAGGGGGAATACCCGTACATGGATACGCAAAAGCCGACGATAGGAGCACCCACCGTCGGACACGTCCCAAGCTTAACATCAGGATGTCCCCGGAGCAAGGAAACATCAACTTTTGCGGGTTGTCGGCTCGTGAACGGGGCGGGCTTCCCGGGGTAGAGTAGAGTCATGAACCTCCGGATGAAGCGCTTGCACGATCAGGCAGGAAACGTGGTCCTCACCAGCGTGCTGGTGGTGCTGGCTCTCGGGCTTTCGGCCGTGGGCGCCGCTCAGATGGTGCGCAGCCGTCTCGATGCCGCAGCCGAAATCCGGCGTTCGAGCTTCGCCGGTTTGCAGGCTCGCCAGGTCGCCGAGGGCGTGGTCAACTGGGCGCTCGTAAGGCTCAATGATCCGGGCTTCAACTCTGCGAGCAACATCTTGCCTGCTGTGGCGACGGATTCGGCTGCGCTCACGACCATGCCTTCAGGCGTCACGATCACGGGCGCCACGGTGGCGATCGGAAACACCACCCCCACGATCACGGCCGCTTTCACGCTCAATCCGACGTCCCTCACCCGCGCCTCCCTGGTCTCGGGCACGAGTACCGTATCAGTCACGGCAACCGTGACGGCCACGGTGGGCGGGGTCAGCACAGACTATCGATCCACCATGACCTATCGCTTCTTCTCGCCCACTTCGGGCCCCAGCGCAGGCAAGTGGGAGGTGCGGCGATGAGCCAGCGTGGTTTCACCCTCCTCGAGGTGTTGCTCGGTGGTGGAGTCCTCACGATCGGCATGGTCAGCCTGCTCTTCGTGTCCCAGGCCCTGGTGAACGATCTCACGCCTGCCGGAACGTCAGGCGAGATGCCACCAGCCTCCTATCCTTTGCTGGAGCGTTTCGTCGAT
>JBEIFE010000334.1:0-2981 GCA_040382575.1 Candidatus Sericytochromatia bacterium | reverse complement strand
TTGAGTTCGTGGATGAACCAGTTGCCTCCGATGAAGCGAACGGGGATACGTCGATTGAGACGTTCAGCCACCCGTGCGACATTGAGGACCTCGCAGCCAGCCTCCACGCAATCCCCCACCGAGCGAATCATGTGATCACCCGGGTCACCGGTCACGGCCAGAACAACGGTATCCACCTGGAAGGACGATACGAGGCCCGTCAGGTCCGACGATGTGCCGAGAACAGGGAGCCCCATGACACGGCCGCCACTCCTTGCCGGATCATCGTCCACGAAACCCATGACCTGGAACCCCTGAGAAGGATTGGCCTGAAACTCGGCCAGCGTATGGACCCCCGCCTGACCGGCACCCACGATCAGAACCCGCCGTAAACCCTCACGCAATGGAAAGAGGCGGTGATAGAGGGTCCGGCCACAGACGAGCCCCACGAACGAGAACATGGCTGTCACCCAGGTGAGAGACCTGGAAGTCGCCAGAAACGGCATCGTGAAGAAAACACCCGAGGTCATCAGGAGGCTGAACGCCACGACCTTGCACAGCTCATACACCCTCTGATGAAAGGCATAGACGTGCCGAACCCGATAGAACCCGAAGAGGTTCAGCATCAGCAGGCCACTGCCAATCATCACGAGACGGTGAAGGCCATGAGGTGTTGCAACGGAAACGAGACGTTCGGCCATCCACACGGACATGGCGAGGACGAAGAAATCGAGGCCGAACAGAAACGATACGCGGAGGCGCGACTCATCCGGCCTCCTGCCAGTTTCAGGTGCCTCTGCAAGGCGTTTCCCTGCCAGCATGCTGCGGGATGTAACCGTACTCACGTCGTCACTCATCCGTTTCACGAAGCGCTCATAGTGACCAGTCTTGCCAAATCACGGAGAAGGCTCCCCGTTGATCCGAGAGGAGAATTTCCCGGAACAGGCCATCCATAGTCCGGTGCTCTGCCACACCATCGGAACCACCAATCGAAACCAGTATGCCCCGTCAAGGTTGCACTGTCGTGAATCGCTTTTTCATGGCACATTGTGCCAGATATGCCGCATGGTTGCCAGACACATCCGGAAGACCCGAGACAGGGCCAATCTCATAGCCCTACCGACACCTGCACCTCCCCCTTCCGATCGGGCATCCGGAACGTGCTTCTCCTTGGCTTGCTTTTCCAGGGACCATCCGCTCTGGCCGTTCCCACGATCGGGGGGATCGATGGGGGGATCGAACTTCCTGGTTGGACGGTCGCGCCAGAGGGCGTCCTGAGATTGTCGTGGGCCTGGGTGGGCGGGCAGGCCAGCCCCCTCTTCTCCCCGCACCCGAACCGTTTCTATGGTGCCACCATGACGGTGCTTCCAGGTCTCGAAATCAATGCACGGTTCACGGAGGCTGTGGGTCTACCCGATCCGACCATCACCCTCCCGAACTACGTGGACAGGATGCTATCGGTCAAATGGGCCCCTGACCTGCCACCCATGTGGCCGCGACTGGCCCTCGGAGTCCTCGACCTGGTGTCGATCAACGAACTCAATCGCCTGGTCGGAATGGTACCGGGAAGCAGCACGTTCGGACGCGGCATCTATCTGGTGACGGGAGGAACCTGGGCCGGGTGGGTGTTTCACGCAGGTGTCCTGGCTCGCCGCCTGGACAACCCCTCTCCCTATGCCTCTGCTCTGGTGCCGCTCGGTCTCGGATGGGATGCCCGGCTCGAGCTGGGCCCGAGAGGGACATCAGCAGGCGTGGGATGGGCAGGCCCGGGTGGCTGGAACCTCCTCCTGGCCAGGATCATCGATCGAGACTGGGCGTACGGATTGAGCTGGAACGTGGCCCTGTGAGAGCCCAGATGGCCCTCATCGTGGGCGGAGCATGCCTCGCCCTGCTTGCCCCATCACCCGAATCCGCGATCGCCGCAGCATCATCGGAGCATGAATCCATCGAGGACGCCCTGCAGGCTGCTGGTTACACCGATCTGGCCGTCCTGGAATCGTCAGACAGCCTGACCGTCCAGTTCACGAATCAGCGATGGTGGCGCCCTTCAAGGGCCTTCGGAGAGATCTTGCAACTGCTTACCCATCACCGTCCAGCAGTTGCAAAATACCGAATCGTGCCCCAGGAAAATCGTGTGCCGCTGGGAACACTCGAGGTGGATGGGCCGACCTATCGTCGCTGGCAAGCTAACATGGAAAGCGCCGCAGACGTGGTCAGAACCCTGACGTGGAAACCAGGTCACACCGTCCCGACCAAGCGTGGTCGTTCCAGCCTGGGCTGGGTCGACCTGGGCATTGCCCCCACATATTCGCTGGCAAGCGGGCTCACGCTGGGTGTAGCGGAGAGCTGGCATGTGACCTGCATGGACGGCCTTACTCTGTCGGCCGAGACCCAGCAAGCGATCACGGGACCCGGTTTCCGGCCGGTCGAGAAGGCCCACGTCACGAGCATCGGATGGCTCGGTGACGCGTGGTTCTACCACGCCAGGGCCGGGTTCAACGGTCGGGCAGGATGGGGGGGCCAGCTCGACCTGATCCGTCCGCAAGGCGCTCTGGACTGGCGCATCCAGGGGTGCGTGAACCTCGAGGGACAAACCGTAGCGACGGCTGGTTGTGCATGGGCCACGGGGTGGCGCAGCACCATCCTCAAAGCCGAAGGGGGAAGATACCTCGATGGAGATCTCGGGCTACGACTATCGATCATCCAGAACCACGATCGCAGTCAGCTCGAGTTGAACGCCATTGCGACCACCACTGGACTGGATCTTCGGACGATCCTCACGGTGGATCTGGCAGGGGCGAAGCGCCCCGAACCGTCTGCGCTGCGCATCATGGGGGGCGAACTGTTCGTTCCTTACCAGGCAGACCGGGCGACCCGGGCTCGCAAGCTCGACTACGTGGACGTCTTCGATCGCCTCTTTCTGGACTTGACGGAACCTGGACTCGCCGCATCCGTCGAGACTTGGCCCAGATAGTCTAACCGGCCCGCCCCGTTATGGGGCG
>JBEIFE010000333.1:0-2984 GCA_040382575.1 Candidatus Sericytochromatia bacterium | reverse complement strand
GGTCGGCTTCGTGGCCAGAGCAGCGAGGCATTCAAGAATCGCTCTGCTGACGAACAGGCAAAAGTTTTGCAGGTCGTCAATTCGATTAACCTGGACGGATCCTGCTCGATGCCCTTGCCGAGGTGAGCAGCCGTCCAGGCCTCCCGCCAGCTTTCCTGAGAGACGTGATCCAGGAAGTCACCGATCCTACATCGATCCGTCAGGAGGCGTACGTTCGTTCCGGTCTACCGGACCTCAGTGCTCGAACACCCCCTGGTAACCGAGGAGGTCGAGCTCCACCTGGGTCTCGAGGTGCTGCATGCAGCGTCTCGCCAGGTCCGTGCGGCCCTCACGAGCGAGGATCGCATCGAGCTTCGCCTTGCAGGCGAGCAGGTGGCGCACGTCGTTGGCCGAGTAGGCGAGCTGGGCAGGTGTCAGGTCGTCTGCCCCCCAGTAGCTCGTCTGCTGCGACTTGTCGAGCGAGACGCCGGCCAGTTCCTTGACGAGGTCCTTGAGCCCGTGGCTCTGGGTGAAGGTGCGGGCGATCTTCGAGGCGACCTTGGTGCAGTAGACTCCGTTCATGCGGGCGTCGAGGTGGTGGCGCAGCATGCCGACGTCGAACCGGGCGAAGTGGATCACCTTGAGGGGGCGCTCCGCCTCGAGCAGGCGCACGAGGTTCGGGGTGTGCTTGCCCGTGATGCGCAGGACGACGACCAGGCCGTCCGGCGCGGCGATCTGGACCAGGCAGAGGCGATCGCGGTGTGGGTTCAGGCCCGTGGTCTCGGTATCGAGGGCAATCTCGGACGTGGCGAGGAGGCGGTCGAGCAGGTCGGAAGGCAGGTCGCCCTCGAGGAGCAGGACATTTTGAGGCTGAGCCACGGGGTATCCTTTCGGATGGACGTTCTCGGATGGTTCCAGGATACCTTGCTCGGTCCTTTCGAGTGGAGTTTGTGATGCATTAAAAGTGGATTTCGACTTGCAAGATTTCCGGTTCGTGAGCGATAGATGGCCGAATGGTGGAGCGGACCGGCGCCTCATCTGCCTGGAGGTCCTCTTGGTGAGTCGTATTCAGTCCATCGGTTCCTCGCGAGTGTCCGCTGCTCCTTCTCGGGTTGCTGCGACCGGAACGCTCCGTTCGACCCCTCAGGTGCCTGTTGCAAGGCCAGAAGAAATCGCAGCCGACGGCGCTCGCGTGAACGTGCCCGGGGGGCAAGCATCCAAGATCGGGCTCCCTCCCCCTACCGTGCAGTATAGGCGGGCGACCAGTTTTACCGTGCAGAGCTCTCCAGGACGCTCTGGCAATGGTCTGGCCGCGCTTTACCCGTCCCCGACCACGTCTCGGCAGACGGTTTCTCCGACGGGCTTGCCGGGGCAGTTTTTCGAGATGGTTCCACGTGTGTCTGAAAACATGGCGATCGCCCAGGAGAGGTTGCTCGGCCCTGCTTCTCGGGCTTTCCGGGAGCTCTCGCCAGGCGACCAGGACAAAGCTCTCCAGGTTCGTCGTTCGATCCATCCTGGCGACAACGTGGCGGCACTGGCATTCGACGCCCTGCTCGCCGAGGGGCGTCTGACATCCGGGTCACGCGATCGCCAGGGGCGGAGCTTGCTCGAGGCGCTTGATGTCGTCAGTCGCCGTCCCGGTCTGCCCCCTGCATTCATGGGGGACATGATCCAGGAGATCGCGGACCCGACCTCGATCCGGCAGGAAGGCATCGGAACTTGCGGGTCGGCCACGGCTCAGATACTGCTTGCCCGCACCAACCCCGCCGAGTTTGCCCGTATCTCGGGGGACCTGGTGACCCGTGGTGAGGTCGAGCTCCGTGATGGAACGGTGGTCAAGACCCCTGTAGGCCTCCTACCGGTTCCATCCTTGTCCCCCGATGCTCATGGACGTTCGGATTCTTCCGTTGCGTTCCAGGATGCCATGATCCAGCATTTCGCCGGTCGGAGCTCCGGCATGGATGCCAGCTCCTTCGAGTCCCTGGTGCGTGCGACGTCCGGGAATTCCTGGAAGAAGACGGAGCAGCTGATTGAAAAGATGAACCAGGAGCTCATCGCAAGCCCGGCGCTCCAGGCGCTTCCCCTGGGTCGGCAGATCCAGGATCTCCGTTCGAAATATGTAGCGCTCTCGGATCAACTCGAACTGGCGAGAAGTCGCGTTCCCGTTTCTCCCGATGAGGTCAAGGGGCTCGAGGAACAGATCGCCCAGACCATTGTTCTTGGGAACCTGATGCTTGGCAAGTTGAGGCAGGATCAAATGCCTCAACTCGGAAAATCCCTCGTAGACGAGGTGGTGAAGTCCTTGCAGAGTTCGGCTTCCGGGGTGCCCTTCCAGTACGTTTGGCGGGGGGCATCCGCCATCGGGGATCACTGGTCCCTCCTCACGGGCGTTCGCACCACCCCCACGGGTAAGCAGGAGTTCACGTTCACGAATCCTCATGGCAACGAGGATACCTTCACCCGGGATCAACTCGAGAAGGTCATTGTCGGCGCGATACTTCCCTCTCCCTGAGACAGGCGGCACGACGCACCACGCTCGCCCCGTGCCGGCTCCTCAGGCCATCGATCGCCTTCAGCAACGCCTCCTTGCCCTCGCTTCCCTCGGGCTCGAACAGCGCGAGCTGACCATCGTTCACCAGCCCCGAGGCCGACAGCCCCACGAGCCGCAGCGCTCGCTGCCCCTCCCATGCACGTCCCAGCAGTTCCCAGGCCCGCGCATGCAGCACGTCCTCGTCCTGGGTCGGTACGGTCAGAGTCATCGAGCGCTCGAGCGTCTGGAAGGTCTTCCCGTCGCGTACTTTCACCGTGACGGTGCGGGCCGCCAGACGATACCGGCGTAACCGGTAGCCGACGTCACAGGCCAGATCGAGCAAGACGCGCCGCAGGAAGACCGGATCCGCGCTGTCGCGGTCGAAGGTCCGCTCTCCCCCGACGCTCTTCGGTGGGCCACCCGGCTGGACGGGACGGGGATCGTGTCCGCGGGCCATCCGGTGCGGGTCGAGCCC
>JBEIFE010000332.1:0-2984 GCA_040382575.1 Candidatus Sericytochromatia bacterium | reverse complement strand
CAGCGTCGTCAATCCGGGTGCCTCACGTGTGCTGGGCGACGAGATCCAGGCCGTATCCTATGCGCCCGCAGGAGGTCAGGCCCCGCCCATCGCCGACATCGTTTGCGGCCCCGGTATCCAGTGAGTCCAGGAGAACCCATGGTCGAATCTGCTTCCACCACGAGCAAGCCCTCCGGCAAGTCCGGTTCCCGGGTGGGCATCGTCAGTCTGGGGTGCTCCAAGAACACCGTCGACACCGAGAACATGCTCGGCCTGCTCGCGCAGGAGGGTTACACCGTCGTCGACGACGAGAGCCAGGCCGATGTCCTGCTGCTGAACACCTGCTCGTTCATCGAGGCCTCGCAGAAAGAATCCATCCAGACGATTCTCGAACTGGGCGCGCTCGACAAGAAGCTCATCGTCACGGGCTGCCTCATTCAGCGGACACAGCACCAGCATGAACTCGACGAGCTCATGAGCGAGTTGCCCGAGGTTTCCGCGGCGATCGGCACCTCCGAGTTCCACCAGATCGTCGATGTCGTGAAGCGCGTGGAAGCGGGCGAACGGTTCACCTCGGTCCTCCCGAAGGCAAAGGCACCGGTCGAGACCCTTTTGCCGCGCATGGCCACCACGATCGGCCCTTCGGCCTACCTCAAGGTGTCTGAAGGCTGTGACCATGGTTGTAGCTTCTGCATCATTCCGGCCCTGCGCGGGCGTTACGCCTCGCGACCGATGGATCTCATCCTCGAAGAGGCTCGCCAGCTCGTGCGCGGGGGCGTTCGTGAACTCGTGCTCATCGCGGAGGACACGACGCGCTACGGTCACGAATCCTCGGGCCAGTACCTGCTTCCGAAGCTCCTCGATGCGCTCTGCGAGATCGAGGACCTCCTCTGGGTGCGTGTCCTGTACGCGTATCCCAATTACATGACCAACGAGTTGCTCGACACCATCGCCAGGCAACCGAAGGTCGTCCCGTATCTCGACATGCCGCTCCAGCACACGCATCCCGACATGCTGCGCGCCATGCGGCGTCCACGTCACGAGCCGGTCGATCAGCTGATCACCCGCATGCGGGAACGCGCGCCCGGACTCGTCATCCGGACCACCTTCATCACGGGCTTTCCCGGCGAAACAGACGTGCATCACCAGCACATGCTGGACTTCCTGCGAACCCACCGTCTCGAACGGGTGGGCGCCTTCGCATACTCGCCTCAGATCGGGACGGCAGGCTACTCGATGGCGGATCCCGTGTCGGACGAGGTCAAGGAAGCGCGGCGACAGGCCGTCATGGAAGTCCAGCAGGGCATCTCGCTCGACCTGCATCGCGAGCTCATCGGACAGGTCATCCCGATGCTGATCGAGGGGGTCGAGACGGAATCCGGACGCCTCATCGGGCGCACGCATCGTGACGCTCCCGAGATCGATGGCACGACCTACGCGACGTGCGACAGGCACGTCCATGCCGGTGACCTCGTCCCGGTCCGCATCACCCACGTCGATCCATACGACCTGCACGGGGAAGTCGTGGGCGACCCGATCGCATGACGGTCGCCACCTGGATCACCCTGGCACGCCTCGCCCTGGTGCTCCCTCTCTCGATGGCATTCGAGGGTTGCTTACCGGGAACCCTGGCTTTCTGGTGCTTCGTGCTGGCTGCCAGCACTGACTGGCTGGATGGCTGGGTGGCTCGACGGTTCGATCAGACGACCGAACTGGGTGCCCTCCTCGATCCCCTGGTGGACAAGGTCCTCGTCACGGCCAGCCTGGTGGGTCTTCTGCAGACGCAACTCATTCCGGCCTGGACCGTCACCCTGATCCTGACGCGCGAATTCCTCGTGACGGGCCTGCGTGCTGTGGTCGTCCGTCGGGGACTCGTTCTGGCCGCGTCACCGATCGGCAAGTGGAAGACCGTGGCGCAGATGGTCGCCATCGGGGGACTGCTGGGCCGTGAGTGGGTTCCCGCTGCCCTCGACCCGGCCAGGATGCTCTGGTGGGTGGCCGTCCTCCTGACGATCGTGAGTGCGCTCGAATACCTCTGGTCGACCCGGACGGTCTGGAAACGGCCAGAGGTGTGACGCCAGGGTCCGAGCGGGTACACAGAGGTCGTCGTCCGTACCGGAGAACTGCCTTGAACGCCGCCGGAATCTCACCCCAGCTCGTCGTCCTCGATCATCCCCTGGCCCATCATGCCCTCGCGGAACTTCGCCACCGGGACACCCCGACGGCACGCTTCCGAACGCGCGCGCGCGAGCTTGCCAAGTACCTGGTACTCGAGGCCACCCGGGATCTCGAAACCGATGCGATCGAGGTTCCGACCCCTCTCGGCACGCTTGCCCCGGGTCGGACCCTCGGTCATCGTGCTCTCGTCATCGCACCCATTCTCCGCGCGGGCCTGGCGATGGTAGAACCTGCCATGGAGCTGTTGCCGGAGGCGGAAGTTCGCCACATCGGCCTGTATCGCGACGAGACCACGCTCGCACCCGTCCCCTACTATGTGAAGCTGCCCGAGCGCTATGCGCCGGATACCACGGTCCTCGTGGTCGACCCCATGCTCGCGACGGGAGGGTCGGCAGTCGCGACGATCGCGCTCTTCAAAGAGCGTGGTGTGTCTCGCGTCAAGTTCCTCTGTCTGATCTCGAGCCCTGAAGGGATCCAGAACGTCCACACGCACCACCCGGATGTCCCCATCCTGACGGTCACGGTCGATCAGGGCCTCAACGAGCACGGCTACATCGTTCCCGGTCTCGGCGACGCGGGCGATCGGCTCTTCGGGACGAAGTAGGTCGTCGCGCCGTGCACGTCCTCGTCGTCGGCGGCACGCGCTTCATGGGCGCGCTCACCGTGTGGCGGCTTCTGGCGCGCGGCGAGCAGGCACACGAACTTCACGCTCTTCGGTCCGTCCTTCAGCAGGCGCGAGACGGCGGCGACGGCGGAGTTGCCCGTCGCGAGCATCGGATCGACCACGATCACCTCGCGATCCGCGAGATCGCCGGGCATCCGGTAGT
>JBEIFE010000331.1:0-2990 GCA_040382575.1 Candidatus Sericytochromatia bacterium | reverse complement strand
GCCCGGCACGCTTTCGAGCTTGGGCTTGAGGACGTTCTTGACGTACGTCGAGAGCGCGACGGACGACATCGGCCCCGAGACGGCGTAGTTGCAGATCGGCTGCGTGCTCGAGCTGAACGTGAGGTACGCGGGCGGCTTGGCGTCCTTGGGCAGCTTGTAGAGGATGCTCGAGACCTTGTCCCGGATATCGCTCGCGGCGTCCTTGCTCGAGACGCCCAGCTTCATCTGCACCGTCACCTGGCTCATGCCATCGCGCGAGGTGCTGATCAGCTTGTCGAGCCCGTTGATGCCGGCGATGGAGTCCTCGATCGGCTTCGTCACGAGGGTCTCTATCTCGGACGGGGCCGCACCCGGATAGACCGTCTGGACGACGACGACCGGGTACTCGATGTTCGGGAACAACTCGAGCGGCATCTGGGTGAAGGCCCGCATGCCGAGGAGCGTCAGGATCAGCATGATGATGATCGTGGTGACGGGATTCCGGATGAAGAACGTGCTGAAGTTGAAACCGTGTGAAGCCTCACCTGCCGGAGAAGCAGGCGGAAGCTGCGGGTGGTCCGACATCATTTGCCTCCGTTCACGGCGATCGGATCGCCGTCCTTGACGAACGAGCTGCCTTTGACGATGACGGCATCACCGGACTTGAGACCCGAGACGACCTCGGTCCGGAGCGGGTCACGGATGCCAGCGGCGATCGCCACGCGCACGGCCTGACTGGCCTGCGCCACGAACACGATCTCCTCGGCACCATCCGTGACGATCGCGGCCGAGGGCACGACGAGCGCCGAGTGAGACGGCCCCTTCAGGCGGGTCGAGACGTTCATGCCGACCTTCAGGCGCCCGGGGGCGGGCACATCCACCTTGACGTGGATGAGACGAGTCTGGGCATCGACCAGCGGGGCGATCTCGGCCACGCGACCCCGGAACTTTTCACCCGGAAGCGCCACGGATTCCACCGTGACCTGACCCCCCTCACGGATGAGGCCCAGATCGCGTTCAGCTATCGGTAACTTGACCTGCAGGGCTGAGATGTCGGCGATCGTCACGAGCGGCGTACTCGGACCGGTGAGCGCGCCGGGATCGACATGCCGCGTCACCACCACACCCGACAGAGGGCTCGTGACGGTGCCGTTCGAGAGCTGGGACTTCAGGAGGTTGATGGCTGCACGCGCCTGGGCGATGCCGGCCTCCGCCACCTTGACCTGGGTCTGGGCGGCCTTGAGCTGGGCCTGACTGATGGCACCGTCGCGAGCGAGTTCCGCGTTGCGGCTGAGGTTGTCCCGCGCCTGCTCGAGGTTGGCCTGCGCCGTCAGGATACCGCTCTCCTGCTGCCGGAGTTGCCATTCGAGTTCGGGTGTCTCGAGTCGGGCGATGACCTGTCCCTTCGAGACCCGATCTCCCTCTTCGACGGAGAGCGTCAGGAGCCGACCGCTGGTCTTGGGCAGGATCTGGACCTGGGCGCGGGGAATCACGGTCCCGTTGACGACGAGATCCTGCGAGACGGGCTCGGGTCGGACGCGCGAGACCTCGACGGGCACGACCGAGCGCGTGGCCTCGGCGGAAGCAGCCGCCTCTGCAGGCTTCTCGGGCCGCTTACAGGCGACGAGCCCCAGCGAGCAGGACAGGGCGACGACGAGTGCGATGCGTTCGCGCACGATCAGTTCCTCTTTCCGTGGGCGACGATGTCGCCGAGATCGCAGCCGAGAGCCTGGGCGAGGCGGACCTCGGCGGCGAGCAGGTCGTAACGGGCCTGCACCAGCGTGTTCTGGGCCTGGGCCAGGGCTGCCTGGGAATCGATGACCTCGAAGCCCGTTCCCACTCCTGCGCGGTAACGGACTTCGGCGAGGCGATGGGATTCTTGCGACAGCACCAGACCCCGCTGGGCGATCGCGAGACGCTCCGTCGCATCCTGGCGACCGAGCAAGCTGGAACGGATCTCGAGCGTCAGACCACGGCGGGTCTGCTCGAGCGTCAGGTCGGTCTGGTGTCGGTCTTCCGTGGCCCGGGCCAGCTGGAGCTCGGTCCGGCCATTGTCCCAGAGTCCCCACTGCAGACTGCCCGAGACATTGACGGAGCGTCCCGTTCCGAGGCCCTGCTGCTGATAGGTCGCTCCCACGCTGGCCCGCGGCAGGGTCGCGTGCCGTGCAAGCGTGATCGCGTGACCGTCGAGTTCGCGCTTGCGGGACAGTGAACGCCATTCGAGGCGACGCTGCAGGGCTTCGTCGAGTCCCGTGGCGGGATCGAAGGTGAGCCGGGGCAGGCGGATCGATTCCTCGAGGTCGCGATCGCCGATCGGTTCTGCGAGCAGGTTCTCGAGGGACAGGCGGGCAATGTCGAACTGGCTCGAGGCGGCCCGGAGCTGCCCGAGGGCCGCTGCAACCTGGGCCTCGGCCTGCAGGACCTCGAACCGGGTGCCGGTACCGGCCTTCTCGCGCAGGGTCGCAGATTCGACGTGGGAACGCGCCTGCTGGACCCCCTCGAGCGTCACATGTCGGAGGCTACGCGCCCGGAGGACCTGGAGATACGCCTGTGCCGCGTCATACTGCGCGCGGCGCGCCTGCTGGAGCACATCGAGTTCGGCCATGCCGAGACCGTCGGAGGCGATCGCGAGGTTGTCCTCGAGCGAGTGGCCATCGAACACGGTCTGGTTGAGGCTCAACGAGGTCGTCAACAGCGTGAAGGCCCCGCCGCCGCCGCCGCCGCCGCCGAAACCACCCATACCACCCATGCCCATCATGCCGAGCCCGCCGAGACCCAGGCCCCCCATCCCGCCGAATCCCCCGCCGAGGCCGAGGATCGCGTTGCTGTCGATCTGCTTGAAGCTGAAGGCCGAGCTCGACAACGCCAGAGAGGGACCACCGCCGGCCTTCGTGGTGGCGATCTGCAGGCGAGCCTGTTCGACCTTCGAGCGGCTCGTGGCCACACCGAGACCGCGGTCGGCCCCGAGCGAGATGGCACGCTCGAAGGTCAGGATCTCCGAGGCCTGGCTC
>JBEIFE010000330.1:0-2992 GCA_040382575.1 Candidatus Sericytochromatia bacterium | reverse complement strand
TCCAGGATGCGTGTGATACCAACCGACCCATTCGAGCCCGGGATACGCCTCTCGCGACTGCCAGGCCGCCCGGATCCAGCTCTCGGCTGGTAGCCAGGCATGGGCGTACGAGGCAGAACTCGCCTCGAGAGCCCAGTGCTCCGTCACCTCGACGATCGTCTCGCTCACGCGACCCAGCAGAACCCCTGCACATTCGGAGGGCAAAGCCTCCCGGGCGCGTATCCAAAGGCGATCGAGCAACTCTGCGGTCATCGAGACCTCGAGCCCCTCATTCAGGAGTCGTACATGAGATAGAGTCGCCGAACCTTGTGAAGATGCATCGGCATCTTCCACGGTGACGTCCTTGCATCCATCCACGACATCATCCACCGGTCGAGCCCCCGACCCCGAGTAAGAGGGCGATCGCCAGTCCGACCGTCATCCCCAGGCCTGCGAGCCACGGCGTCCAGTCGAGCCGGGCGACCTGACGTCCCCGCGTGACGAGCGTGGTCCCGCAGCCGGGGCAGCGCCCCTCCTGCGAGATCCAGTGCGTGCCGCACAGGCGACGGGAGCAGCCCCCCCCGGGGCAGATGAGGCCCTGATGGGTACAGGCTTCGACCTGACAGGAGACCCGGTCGCGGGTACGAGTCTGCCGCTCCTTCAGGGCCCTGGCCAGCCTCGTCCCGGCATGCTCGGTCACGACCGTGCGGGGCAAGACGGCGGCCCAGTAGCCCCCCAGCCAGCCGAGCACCAGCGGGGCGATCGCCCAGCCCGGGACATCCAGCTGCGATCGTTGCCAGAAACCCAGCCCCCCGGCCAGGAGCCCCGAGCCCAGGGCGAGCAAGCCCGTGGCGAGCGGTCGCTTCCAGTCCAGGATGCCTGGTCGCCACATGCGCCACCCGAACACCGGCCCGAAGCCCATGGCCAGCCCGGACAGCGTCAGGAGCAGGGCGCGGATGAGCGGTTCCTCTCGGCAGGGACCCGCCAGCAGCGTGAGGAACAGAGCTGAAGTCGTTAATGCCCCCAGTCCCAGACCGAGCGCCCACATGAGGCTGCCCGAGGGATGCCCGCCTCTCGCGCTGGAGACCCGGAAGGCCGGGTGCCGCCGTCCTGCCTGGTTGCAGACCCGGTAGCCGTCGCGGAGGCTGGTGGTGGCACCGCAGGTGCGGCAGAGGATGTCAGCCACGCGCGGCCTCCTGGGCGATCGTCGGCCACCAGAGCGTGATCTCGGGTTCCGTGAGCTGACGCAGTGGCAACCCTCCCGGCACCCCGAGTTCGGCCAGCGACCGGACCGTCACCGGGTGGTCAGGGCCCACGGCCCAGCTCGATCCGGGCGGACGGGGCGAGGTTCCGCAGGCAGGGCACGTCACCTCGGGGCCCGGCGACCAGCACCAGTCGATCGTGGCGTGGTCGCAGGCCTCGCACGTCCAGGGCTCGATCCAGGTGCCCCGCGCCAGGCCGATCCATGTGTCGGGCTCGAGGTCGGCGATCGCCCACAGGTCCCCGAGAGGCCTGTCCCGGTCGAAACCTTCGACCTGCCGCAATCCGCCCGGGACGTGGTTCGGGCAGTCCTGGCGAACCTTGCGCTGGAACCGGTTCACGGTGTGGTCGCAGGTCTCGTAGGCCACGAAGGCCCCGAGAGCGGGCTCCGGCCATACCTGGTCGGGGTCGTCCGGGTGTAGCCCGGCATGCAGGATCTTGAGGGCCTCCTGCACTTGCAAGGCCCCGATGATCGAGGCCATCGTGGGGGTGGAGGGCACGGAGCGCGCCTCCTGGGCCTTTCGCTCCGTCTCGCCACATCCACCGCGGCTCAGTCGGGCCGTGAGCTCTTGCTCGGCCTGCCCGGGCCTCAGGCCGCACTCGAAGCACGGGCCCTCTGGCGGGTGAAAGACCGCGACGATCCCCTTGAAGACGTCCGTGGCATCCCCGAGGCCGCCGTTGATCCAGGGCACGCCCAGCCAGGCCGCGTAGCGGTTCAGGAGGATGCGGCCGTAGAGGCTGTCCACGCACCCGATGATCACGTCGGCCCCGGCCAGGGCGGCAACGCCCAGATCCGCGAGATCCCCCGTCAGGGCGATCGTCTCGACCGACGGGTCGAGCTCGCGGGCGCGCCGTGCTGCCACCACCGTCTTGGGCTGGCCGACGTCTTCGCGCCTGAATAGCACGGAACGGGTGAGGTTCGTGAGCTCGATGGTGTCCTTGTCGAGCAGGATCAGCCGCCCGATGCCCATCAGGGCGAGGTTCTTCACGACCTCGTTTCCCACGGCCCCCACTCCCACGACGGCCACGGTGGCCTTGCGCAGGATCTCCTGGCTCCACCAGGGGATGAGGCGTAGCCGGGCGTAGCGGTCGTCTTCCAGGGGGCTTCCGGGTTCGGATGACGGGATCATGCATCTCCCTCCGGATCGACACGACGGATGGACTTCACGACGGAGCGACGGGGTGGGGCGGCGTCTTTCGGGGGAGGTGGCGCGGTGGTCCCGGCCTGTCGCGAGCGTTCGGGCCGACCCGTGACCTGCGCGGACGGCGAGAAGGTGCCTGATGGCTCGATCCACGCTGCACTCGCCACCTCGCGAAGCGTACCCGGCTTATCCGTCGGCCGGAAGGCGTGTTCGAGAAAGCGTGACCACGGGGCCGTCAGGAAACCCAGGGCCCCCATCAGGAACACCAGCCCGAAGCTGACACCCAGACGAAGCGGCAGGCTCCCTGGCAGATCGGGCAAGGGATTCGTGAAGTCGACCGCGCTTTCGGTGTCCAGGCCGTCGAGGCCGATCGTCACGGCATGACCGTAATCGTCGGGTTCTGCCATCGGCAGGGTGAATTCGAGGCGATACTGGCCCTGGATCGCGCGCAAGATCCGGTCGAAGGCCTGCCCGAGTTCCTCGCCGTTCACGGCCGGATAATAATGTCCGCGGCTCACCCGTTCTCCGAGGCGCGTCATCCGCGCCACGTCGACGAAGTCCTGACCTCGTCCGGACTTCTGTTCGCCGAATCCCACCGTGTAGAGGGGGAT
>JBEIFE010000329.1:0-3006 GCA_040382575.1 Candidatus Sericytochromatia bacterium | reverse complement strand
GCCGCGGGCGAGGGCCGCTCGTACCGGTACTTCGGATCCACGAGCGCATTGAGGCGGTCCTGCACGTAGGATGGGATCCTGCGCTCGGCGATGAGCACGATGCCCTCGAGCTGCATGTAGCGCCGGAACTTCTCGATCTCGAGGACCTGCTGGGTCTTGCTGGCTGCTGGCATGAACAGGAGACGCGCGAACAGGACGCCATAGAGCGTGGCCAGCATCGACATGGCCATGGCCGGGCCGATCGCCGAGGGGTCCGAGCCCATGTTGCTCAGCATGATGACGAGACCCACGAGCGTCCCGATCATCCCGAAGGCCGGACCGTGGCCTCCCATCTGGTTCAGGATGTTCGCCGGCACCATCTGGCGGTTGTAGGTTGATTCGATCATGTCGCCCAGAAACAGGCGCAGGTCATGTTCCTTGTAGCCGTTGAGCAGCAGTTCGAGGGCGTACTTGAGAAACGGATCGGGTTCGCGTTTCGCCAGGTCATCCTCGACGGCCGTCAGGCTGCGCTGGGCCAGGGTGGCCCACTCGACCATCACGCCGATGTCCTCCTGGAGCGTCTGGGGCCCGATGGGCTGCTGGACGAAGATCTTGCCGATCCCGCCCAGGGCCTTCAGAACGTACCGCGTGCGGTAGCCCACGAGCGTCGTGGCCAGCGTACCGCCGATGACGATCGCGAAGCTCTCGAGGTGGAAGAAGATGTGGAATTCCTTGGTGCTCGCGAAGACCGCCCAGATGCACAGGCCGAAGCCGGAAATCATTCCGGCCAGGGTGGACAGCGAGACCATGGGGATCGCAGATTTCTTGGCCATCGGATCCTCCTACTTGAAAGCCAGACCCACCGAGGCGTGGTAGGTGAGCCCCCCCCACCCTGCGGTCTCGGCCGCGAGTCCCGACGAGGTAGCAAATTTGACCGTGCGCGTGGGAATGTAGGTCGCTCCGATGTCCAGGAACATCTCGGGCTGGAACCGGATCAGGAACCCGGCCTTGGCCGAGAACGAATAAGCCAGATCCTTCTCGAAGAAGAGCGTTTCACCGGGCCCTGCATACAGATTCAGGAAGCCTTCGTTGCGGTTTTCGGTGAAGAGGGGGTCGAGACGGAAGAAAAGCAGGGGCGAGAACGTCAGGCTGGGCAACGAGGTTCCGCCCAGCACCCCGCCCTGCTGGGCGAACTGGACATCCAGCCCGAAGGCCGCGTTGGAATTGAAGCTCCAGTTCCGGAGACCCATCAGGCCCAGCGTCAGCCCCGAGCCGTTCTCCACGGGGGAGACGTTCGCCTGCGTGCTGCTGCGCTTCGTCGAGAAGCCGTTCACCCCCGTGTAGAGATACAGGCCGTTGTCCCGGGTGCGCTTCTCGGCGTCCCGTTGCTGGCGCTCGGCCTCCTGGCGGAGGTTCTGTTCCTGGCGATCCTTCGCTTCCTTCTCGGCCCGGCTGAGGTCGAAGTTGTAAGCGAATCGCTCCGTCCAGAGGATTTCCCCGTCCTTGCAGCGCACGAGCTTGGCGCCCACGATCACCATCCGGTCCTGGATCTGCGGGGCGAACATGAAGGCCGCGTCGGCTCCCAGGCTTTCTCCCAGCAGGCGCAGGCGTTCAAGGGAGTCGACGGTGTTCGAGATCGAGATGGCTCCACCCTGGCGCTCCACCCGGATGGTCTTGGCTTCACGAGCCTCGATCAGCTTGAACCGGCGCAGGGCCAGGAGTTCCTCGCTCAGGCGGTTCTCGATCAGGCCATTCAGGGGATCGGTCTCGCCGCGCTTGCGCTCGTTGTAGACGAACACGCGCACCACGGAGGGATCGACACGGGCCAGGTCGATGGGCAGGGCGGGGATGACATTGAGGATCGCCTGAGGATCTGCCAGGATCTCGTCGAGGCGTCCATCTCGCTCGGCCAGGGCCGGGAGGGCCAGGCAAGGAGCGAGGGTCGCGAGCGCGAGGCCCTGCGTGAGGCGAACCAGGTAGCGAGGCATCATCGAGGTCCCCTAACGTCGTTTGAACGATGAACGGTCACGCCGGTCCAGCCAGTCCAGGAACTCCCGGACCTCCGGGTTGCCCGGATCCCGGGCGAGCGCCCGCAGCCAGGCCTTCCGGGCCCCTGCCACGTCACCCATCACGTACAGGACGGATCCGCGCTGGGCATGCAGACGGGGGTCGTCATCCTGTTCCTGGAGGGCCTCGTCGAGCAGGTCGAGTGCGTCGCGGAATCGTCCGTCAGCAGCCAGGACACGGGCCTTCTTGCGCAGGCTCTCGACCGGATCGAGGACCACTGGAGTCGGCCTGGGGCGCGGAACGGGCGTGATGCGTGGAGCGGGTGACGGTACGCGGTCCAGGAGTTCGGGTGCCGGTTCGGGCGGGGGCAACCCGGGGCCCCCCGCCGGGGCGACGGACTCACGTGCCACCGGGACGGACTCACTGGCCACCACGATGGGCGCAGGACTCTCGCTGGCGGGTGACGCACTCGGCGTCACGCTCGGCGTCGCGCTCGCGGGGGGGCCCGCGACGGGCTCGAGCGAGGCCGTTGCAGCCGCCGGCGGAGACAGGGATGGCGACGGTTCGGGTGACGGTGCCGCGGTGGCCATCGGAGAGGGAGTGGCAGCGGGAGCGGGGGGCGGCTCCGGCGATGGCGAAGCGGCCGGCGGTGGAGTCAGCAGCATCTCATCCGCCACCTCGGTCGGGGCAGAGGGCGTGGCATCCGATACCGCCTGGATCGGTCGCGTGGTTTCCGGAGAAGTCGACGCGGCGGGGCGGGGGACCGGCGCCTCGCTCGGGGCGAGATCCTCGAGTTGCGAGGTCGGTACCTGGATAGAGAAGGACTCGTCCCAGTCGAGAGGAAGGTCCATCTCCACACCGTTGCCGATGATGCGCACGGTCGGTTTGCGATCGCCTCCCGGTTCTCGAGATGCAGGCGGATTCTGGACGGACGGTCCCGACGGGGGCGTCTGTCCCTCGGCGGCGAACGCCCCCGGACGGTTCGTGAGGACTCCCAGGAGTCCGAGGGTGCAGGCCAGG
>JBEIFE010000328.1:0-3014 GCA_040382575.1 Candidatus Sericytochromatia bacterium | reverse complement strand
TGCCCTGGATCTCGATGGACTGGCCCATGATGGTCGATCTGGGATCGGGGCTCTACATGCATCCTGAATCGGGGGGCATGCTGCTTGGCATGGCCAACTGGCAGGAGCCGCCCGGGTTCGTCACCCAGGTCGACGAAGCATTCACGACCGAGATCATCCTGGCGGGGATGACACGCATGCCACGTCTCGACGAGGCCAGCATCGCCAGTTCGTGGGCTGGTCTCTACGAAGTCACGCCCGACCATCACCCCATCCTGGATCGTCTGCCTGGCCATCCGGACGTCTGGATCGCGGCTGGATTCAGTGGACATGGGTTCATGCATGCCCCTGCTTGCGGCGAGGTCATGGCACAGCTGATCCGGGGTGAAGCCCCCTCGATCGATGTCTCTTCGCTGGCGCTCTCGCGATTCCAGACGGGAGCGCTTCCCGATGAGGCCATGGTCATCTGACCCGTCAGACCGCGATTTCAGGACGTCACGCCTGGGAGCCTGGTATCATGCGAGTTGCGTCATCCTGCATGGAGCCTGCACATGATCTCAGCCACCACCGCACTCCTTCTGGGAGGAGCCGCCCTCTTGATCTTCGGTCCCAAGCGCCTTCCCGAGGTGGCTCGGTCCCTCGGACGTAGCGTGAGCGAGTTCAAGGCCGGTGCCGACGAGGCGCGCGAGACCTTCCGGCAGGCGTCCAAACAGGCAGGCGAGCCTCCTTCGACCGAAGCTCCCGAACCCGTATCCGGAGCCTCCGAGTCGACCTCCAGGATCGTGCCCCCCGTCGGTGACGGGGAACCTCGCCCGGGGTCCTGAGGCCGCCGCGTGAACCGTTCGTTCCAGCTCGCGTCCCCGTACGCGCCTGCCGGTGACCAACCCCGGGCCATCGAGGGCCTGGTGGAAGGGATTCGTGCCGATGAAGCCCGCCTGACGTTGCTCGGCGCCACGGGCACGGGCAAGACCTACACCGTTGCCCAGGTGATCCAGCAGGTCCAGCGGCCCACGCTCGTCATTGCCCACAACAAGACGCTGGCCGCCCAGCTATGCAACGAGTTGCGCGAGTTCTTCCCCGAGAACCGGGTCGAGTTCTTCATCAGCTACTACGACTATTACCAGCCCGAGGCCTACATCCCGTCGACTGACACCTACATCGAGAAGACGGCCAGCATCAACGACGAGATCGACAAGCTCAGGCACTCGGCCACGCGATCGCTGCTCGAGGCTCGCGATACCATCGTGGTGGCTTCGGTCTCCTGCATTTACGGACTGGGCTTGCCGTCCGAGTATCTCAAGGGGGCTACCGGGCTCGAGGTCGGCGCCATGATCCCCCGTGACGGCTTGCTCCGGCGTCTCATCGAGGTCCAGTACGAGCGAAATGATGTGGACCTGGCCCGTGGACGCTTCCGGGTGCGAGGAGACACGGTCGAGATCATTCCCGCGTGGGAAGAACACGTCTTCCGCATCGAGTTCTTCGGGGACGAGATCGACCGCATCACCGAGATCGATCCCGTGACGGGCGAGATCCTGTCCATCCGCAATGAACTCGTCATCTATCCAGCCAAGCACTTCGTCACGTCCCCCGATGCGCTCGAGGGAGCGATCACCGGCATCGAGAACGAACTCGAGGTCCGACTCGACGAGCTACGAGCAGCCGGCAAGTTGCTCGAGGCCCAGCGCCTCGAGCAACGGACGCGCTATGACCTCGAGATGCTGCGCGAGGTGGGATATTGCAGTGGCGTCGAGAATTACTCGCGTCACCTGACGGGACGGTCGCCCGGCGAACCGCCGCCGACGCTGCTCGACTACTTTCCCGAGGACTTCCTGGTCGTCATCGACGAGAGCCACGTGACCATTCCCCAGTTGCAGGGGATGTACCACGGCGATCGAAGCCGCAAGGACACCCTGGTGAACCACGGTTTTCGACTGCCGTCGGCGCGGGATAACCGCCCCATGCGCGTCGAAGAGTTCTGGCAGAACGTGGGCCAGGTGGTCTTCGTTTCGGCGACACCGGGGGACCACGAGCTCCAGATATCGAACCGGATCGTCGAACAGATCATCCGTCCGACGGGCCTCCTCGACCCCCGCTGCGAGGTACGCCCCATCCAGGGCCAGGTGGACGACCTTCTCCACGAGATCCGGCTCAGGGCCGGCCGCTCGGAGCGGGTGCTCGTGACCACGCTGACCAAACGCATGGCGGAGGACCTCACGGAGTATTTCCAGGAGGTCGGAGTCCGGGTCCGGTACCTGCATTCGGACATCCAGAGCCTGGAGCGCATCGAGATCCTCCGAGATCTGCGCGAGGGGGCCTTCGACGTGCTCATCGGGGTCAACCTGCTCCGTGAAGGGCTCGATCTACCCGAGGTCTCCCTGGTGGCCATCCTGGATGCCGACAAGGAAGGCTTCCTCCGGGCAGAGCGCTCGCTGGTCCAGATGATCGGTCGAGCAGCGCGACATCCTGACGGAACGGTCCTGATGTACGCCGACCGGATGACGGACTCGATGCGTCGCGCCCTGGGCGAGACCGATCGAAGACGCGCCCTCCAGGAGACCCACAATCGCGAGCATGGCATCGAACCGCGGGCCATTCGCAAGAGCACGCGGAATAGCATCCTCGAGAGCCTCGGGGCGACCAGCTCCACCGAGGCCCTGAAGGCACCGGTCGAGGTGGTACTCGAGCAGGACCCGCTCAAGCTTGCTGGACTGCTACACGATCTGGAGGCCCAGATGAAAGCCGCAGCGGCCGTACTCGACTTCGAGACGGCGGCCTTGCTGAGAGACCGGATCCGGACGCTGCGAGAGCAGCAGGCAAACCGGCGTCGCACGGAGGGCGCACATGGCTGAATTACGTTGCGTTCAGGATGCCCTGACGGCCGAGGAATTGCCTCTCTTCCGCGAGTTGTGGCGTCTACCCGATGGGTTTCATCTGTTGCCACGTGTCCGCTCGCAGGGGACGTCCACGCTGCGCCAGCCTGACGAGATCGACTGGGTCGTCATCGGTCCGGGCGGACTGGCCTGGATCGAGTACCG
>JBEIFE010000327.1:0-3021 GCA_040382575.1 Candidatus Sericytochromatia bacterium | reverse complement strand
GTCGTGGGTTTCACGGGACGGCGGCGCCAGCCATTCGGGCTCCGGTGTCAGAACCATACCTTCGGTGAAGCTGGACGTGCCCGTATGAATATCAAACAAGCCGGCGATCCGGCCTCGTGCCATCAACCAGTCCCGTATCGCCCGGCTCTCCGGCTCCGAGAACGCCGCCTCGCCCGGCCAGTCCTCCTCGTGACCCGGTTTCCAGGTATGTCCCCAGTTGCGATTGAGGTTGGTCCCGATGCCCCCGTCGTGAGGCCGACGGTTCCGTCGCCAGGCGAAAGGCGTGGCTGATTCCTCGAGGTCGTGCACGCAGCCATCCGGGTTCGCCATCGGCATGATCGCGATGAAGAACATACCAAGGCTGTTGACGTCATGTTCGTCCGGGTGCTGACCGAACAGAATGAAGACGGTCGGACGCGAATCCGGGGTACGCGGCGCCAGCTCCACAACGGAAAGCGAGCGTCCCTGCGCACTCGAGGCCTCTGGTAACGCCGATCGTGAAACTGCCGGGTAAGAACCGCCGCAGATCAGAATCGATCCGGCGGTCAAGCTTGAAAGGAAAAGGGGTCTGAACATACCGACATGTCGAACCTCGGCCACCAGACTTGCCTCGGAACATATCGTGACGGGCTCGTTCGACTACCCGAGCAGGGGCGATCGCCACCGGCGGATCCAGTTCGCCGTCGCAGTGATCTGCTCCGCGATGGGAGTGGGTTGGATGGAGAGCAGGCCGCGGATGCGCGCCTCCGCCATGACGAATGGTTGCTCGAACTGGTACTGCATCTCCGAGAGCTCGCGCATGACCGGGTTGAACCAACCCATCATGTTCAGCATCCATCCGGGCATCCGGCGGACCTGCATCGGTACGCCCAGCTCGGTCGCGATTGCAGACAGCAGGAAACGCCCCGTTTGCGCGGGAAGGACCGGCAAGTGAAGCGTCTGTCCAGAGAATTCTGGGTTCAGCCCGAGCTGAAAGAGGCCCTCGGCAACGTCGGGCGTGTAGCTCCACGAGTGTGGCTGGTCGATGTTGCTGATCACATCGACGGTAGAGCCCGAGAGCATCTGGGCGATGGCGCGCGGATGCAAGAGCGTGGAGTCTTCCACGCCAGGCCCGAAGAAATCGCTTGCGCGAGCGATGGTCACTGATAGACCCTTTTGCGCGTGCAAGAGACGCAACTCATCGGCAAGTTGTTTACGAACCAGTCCCTTGCGGCTGCAGGGCCGCTCCGGGGTGTCTTCATCGAATGTCCCAGTTGCACCCACGGCGTAGACATTGTCGAGTACGACGAGACGCGCATTCGCGGCCAGGGCCGCAGCAGCAATATGCCGGTACAGCGGTGGCAATTGCGTCGGCCACTTGTCATAGGGCGCGCTGGCGCAGTGATAGACGACCGCTGCTCCCGTAGCCGCTCGAATAGCTGCCTCGCGGTCGTGCAGATCCGCCTGCACGGCTTCATGTGCCGGGTGGCGGCTTGCCTCTGGCGAGCGTCTCACGGTCCGAACCCTTACCCCGTGCGCGAGCAGTCGGTCGACCAACTGAGTGCCGACCTGCCCAGTGCCGAATACGACGTGCAATTCATTCGATGACATGTCATTTTTCCTTGATGAAGCAGATCCAATAGCGTGGAGCTATGTTCACACTGTACACTTTGACCCCTCGTCTGGTCGGTGTCAACATGCACGACATGGCCCTTACGCGAGCTGCTTATCACCATGGAGACCTTCGCAACGCACTGGTCGCGTCGGCAGTGAGCCTCATCGAGCAGGGTGGTCTGAGCGCCTTCAGCCTGAGGGCGGCCGCGCGCGACGTCGGGGTATCAGCAAATGCTGCTTACCGTCATTTCAACGACAAAGCCCATATCGTGGCTGCGGCCGCAGCCCGAGGATTCGAGCAGCTTTCGAATGCCATGCACGTGGCCATGGCCCGTGCAGGCAACCTGCCCGGTGAAACGCCGCTCGCGATAGAACGGTTCAAGGCAGTCGGTCGCGCTTACGTCGCGTTTGCCTTGGCGCATCCCGAGCTCTTTCGTCTGATGTTCGGCGATCGAGGCGATGGCTGTCCGGGTACAGACCTAGATAGACGCGGCGATCGGGGCAGACCGTGGGAGCTGCTGGGGGGATCCCTCGATGCGCTGTGCGCCGAAGGATGGCTCAATCTCGAGCGTCGCCAGGGTGCGGAGCTGAAGGCGTGGACGGTTGTCCACGGGTTCGCATCGCTCGTTTTGGGTGGCCACTTTGATGTGTCCAGTGAGCAAGAGCGAGCTGCGGCCCTGGAATCGCTCCTCGAGTTCGTGGTGATGGGGTTATGTCTTGAGGTTTCTCCGCGAGCCGCTCGGTGACCGTCAAGCCGTGAGCCAGACCCTCGGGGCACCGGTTCAACTTCGCAACCAGGACGTCCCTGGCTATGAAACGATCACTTCTTGACCCTTTTCAAGCGCGGCTTTTGCACCCGGCGGGCTCTTGCCACCAGAATCTTGGCGAGCAACGGCAACACGGAGGAATCCCGAACCGGCACGTGAATCCAGGCAGGCTCATCCCCGTCTGCCGAGCCCCTGAGGCGATCGATCTGGACTTGCTCCCCGGATGAGCCGGCCACGATGCCCGCCCACTCCTCGGCCTTGAGGTTCAGACTCACCTCGAAGCCGTCCGCCGTCAGGGTCATGGCGACGAAGAAGCGCTCCCCTTCCTGGTACGAGCGATAGGACCAGACCTGGGTAGCTTCAGAAAAAACCCAGGTCCAGGTAGCACCGATCTCGATGACGGTCTCACGAACCTCGTTCCAGAGGGCAAGGCGATCGCCGAGACGTTCGGCAAGCTGATCGCGGTTGGGCGGATTGCCCCGGCCAGGGAAATGAGGCGACTGGGGCATATGACGGACCTTTCAGAAATGGGAAAAACGGGTAGCCGCGAGGGGTTCGTGCTCCTCGAGAAGGCTGAAGCGTCCAACAATCATCCGCCAAAAACGAGCACGGATTCCGGACCAAACAGATCGCATCCGGACACCCTGTCGAGGCAGGCTCT
>JBEIFE010000326.1:0-3023 GCA_040382575.1 Candidatus Sericytochromatia bacterium | reverse complement strand
GGTCCGGCCTGCCCATGGTCACGCGCCGCCTCGAGGTGAGCCTCGCCTCCGGTGACACGGTCATCGCGTCCACCTCGCTCACCCCCGATCGGGTCACCTGGGCCCCCGATCTCGCCCCGGGCGCCACCCTGAGCCTCGAGGTCCGCGCACTCGACGAGCGGCGCCTGGTGGCCCTGGCCACGGCCTCCGTCGTTCCGGCTGACGGGAGCCGTACGTCCGTGGAGCTGGCCTTTCAGCCGACCGTGTACCTGGTTGCCGGAAATGGCACGCAAGCCGCGACCTTTACCGAGGGGATGACGGCCCGGGGGAATGCGATTCCCCAGATCGATGCCATCGTGGCCGGGGCAGACGGGAGCCTCGTGATGGTCGCCAGCGGTCCGCGGCTTTCGTGGGTTCGCTTGCTGAAGCTGGGACGGGACGGGCGGCTCACGGCGATCGCCGGCAACGGCAACGCACCCGGGAACCTGCCAGACGAGGCCAACGCGTCAAACGTGGCCCTACCGTTCCCTCAATATCTCGCCCTCGGTGCGGATGGCAACCTGTGGATGCGCATCGATGAACAGGGACTCTTCCGATTGGCGACGGATACAGGTACGGGCTTAACCAACCCGTGGCAGCCTCTCTTGCCGGGCACGATCCGGCAAGAACTCAGGGAGATGCCCGGAGGCCACATCATCGAGGGGCTGGCGACCAGGCCGGATGGCTCACTGGTGCTGGTCACCGCTGACCCGGACTATACCTACAACACCGTGTGGCGTGCAGGTCGGGTTCCTGATGCCACGATGGACATCCAGCCCTGGTTCGGTGGACAACCCGTTGATCGTGGGCCGGGTGAGGGCGATCCGGTGGCCGATCTTCGGTCCTTCACGGGCGACACACCGGTGGTCGCACCGGATGGCAGCATACTCTTCAAGGGAAACGGCCCGAACGCCCTGTGGTACATCCCGGCCAGTTCGGGGCGCGCCTTCGGGCGCGACATGCAAGCCGGGCACCTGTATGACCTGCTCCCCGCGCTGAGGAATCATCTGCCACCCGTCGATCCGAAAATTGCGGGCCCCGTCACGTTCGCCTGGGATGGCAGCCTGCTCGTCACGAGTAACCATGATCGGGTGATCTTGAAAGCGGATCATCAAACCGGCAAGGTCTCTATTTTGGTCGGAGTGCCTGGCAGGGACGGGACGAGCTTACCCGAGGAGGGGACACCGGCTCTCGTGCACAGTCTGGCCTTCGTGACCGGCCTGGCCACGACATCAGATGGCCGGCTGTACATCCTGAACAAAATCCAGGGCTGCATCCTGGAGCTGGCTCTGTGAAGGTCACGTGGTGCGGATGGCCCCTGGGCAGCAGTTGGCCTGGGCATTCAGGACGCAATTGTCGACCGGGTGCCCGGGATCTTTCACGTAAGCCTTGCCATCGCCGCGATCGCCGAAGACCTGGGGACATCCGCTCGTCCCGTAGCAATACCCTTGTTTCACACACTTGGAAAGGATGACGGAAATAGGCATCTTGCCTCCTTTTGGCAGCAATCAAAGATTGATGAACGTGATACAACTCGCTCACGCAATATATTAAATTAAGAGACAAGATCCTGTTTCGACCTCGATCATCCCTTCACCCACCAGCCTGCCACCCCCCCACGACCACCCAGGTGGCCTCGACCTCCTTGGGGACGGGCACCAGCGTCTCGTCGGGCATGCGCCGGTAGCGGCGCGGCCCGACCCGGACCCACTCGACGGGGCCCAGCCCGGGCTCGATCACCCAGCCCTCGGGCTCCTCGCCCGTCCTGAGCGATCGCAGCCCGAGTACCGTCCCGGCCTCCCAGGGCCCCGCGGGTTGCGTCAGGGGCCACACGGCCTGCACCTCCGCGAGACCGTCCCAGCGGGTGTCCCCGCCCCGGGGCGCCTCGCGCGTGGCGACGGGCCAGCCCGGGAAAACCTCGCCCGGCGGCGGCGCCCCCTCGTTCAGGTGGCCATCCCCGGCGACGAGGTCGTCGAGCGAGACCGCGAGCGCCCGGGCGATCGCCTCGAGCAGGGGCCACGTGGGCCGAGGCGGTCGCCGCGTCGCACTCGAAAGGCCGCGCTCGAGGGCGGCCAGGTAGGCCCGGCTGAGGCCGGCCCGCTCGCAGAGGGCCTGCTGCGTGAGCCCCCGGGCCTGCCGCAGCGCCCGCAGGTTGCGCGCGAGCCGCTCGGGGTCCGGACCCATCAGGGCATGTCCCGCGCCGGCATGGGGGGCATCCCCATCCGGATGAGGGTCAGCTGCGCGATCATGTCCCCGGTCATGGCCGCGTCGTCCGGCTTCACCTTCACCTCGAAGACCCGGGCCGGATCGGGCCGTCCGCCGAAGGCGTAGTGCGCCACCCGGGCGACGGTCGCCCCCTCGGGCCACTCGGCCACCAGCACGACGTCGGTGTACTGGAACGCGAAGCGCCAGGTGTTCCCGACCCGCTCGCGCCGGGCCGCCCCCATCGTGTAGGCGTCCCCGCCCAGGCCCGTGGGGGCCCATCCGAAGAAGGCCGCCGAGCCCGTCGCGGCATCCTGGCCCGTCTGGGGCGGATTGCCCGTGAAGTCGATCTGGTCGAGCTGTCCCGTCATCTCGAGCACCTGCCGCCAGGACGTCATGCCGGGGGGCAGGGGCGTCCGGCGGATCTGCTCGTCCGTCATGCCCCGGAAGGCCGGATCCCGCCGCAGGACCTCGAACACGGCGTGGTCATCGACGGCGGGTGGCGTGGGCGGCAAGGTGGGCACCGCGGTGGGGGCCAGCGTGGGGCGAACCGTCGGACGCGCCGAGGGGCGAGGCGTCGGCCTGGCCGTCGGGTGTGCAGACGGACGCGGGGCCGGCGTCGGGCGCGCCGTCGGGACGGGGGAGGGCGAGGCGGACGGTCGCGGCGTGGGTCGGGGCGTGAGGCGGGGCCGGGGCGGTAGGCTCGGCCGGGGCGTGGGGGCGATCGGCAGGGTGCCCCCGGGCGGGGGCGAGGCGGCCGGCGCGGCCAGCAGGTCGAGCAGCACCAGCTCGCGCGGGACGGG
>JBEIFE010000325.1:0-3027 GCA_040382575.1 Candidatus Sericytochromatia bacterium | reverse complement strand
TCTCGAAACCTGCCCGGGCATCAGACTGCCCCGGCAAAAGATAGGTGGGATGGGAAATCGTCTGGAGCCGGGCGAGCAAGTTCTGCACCGGTAGACCTGAATCGCCGAGATGGATCCCGAAATCCACTCCGGGGAGGTCCGTCGTGGCCACGGGGCCGCTGGTGACCGTGAAACGGTACCGGCTGCGCGCATTGGTCGCCAGCGACCAGTCCCCGCGGGCTGAAGAACCGACCAGGGCCTCGATGTCCAGGACGTTTCCCGAGTGGCCAGGTGCGTCTGCAACCCCCTGGGGCGTCACGAGGTAGGCGTCCTGCAGGACGTTGAACCATTGCAGGCGTGTCCTGAGCACCCCGGCTCCCGGATTCCAGACACTGAGTGTGGTCTCGGGTGAGTTAGCCCAGACCGCTATGCCCGCGGAACGGGGCATCAGGCCGCCATCGCGTAACTGGACGCGGGGGTCAGCCGCCCTGCCTGGGCTCGCGAACATGAGTTCGGCACAGAGGACGATCGTCAGGGCCAGAAGGCGTTGCATCGGTCAGCTCGTCGCGGTAGGGCACTCCGCGGGCATCATACCACGTGGTCATGGCGCACAGATGGTCCGCGCCTCGCCGTGATAGGATCGCGCTCGAGGTCTCCCCCTGTCTTCGAGGTATCGATGAGCTCGCTCTCCGTTGCGTTCGTCTGGCACATGCACCAGCCGCTCTACAAGGACCGCCTCTCCGGGCAATATTTGATGCCGTGGGTGCGTCTGCATGCGCTCAAGGACTACCTCGACATGGCGACGATCCTGGAGCGGTTTCCGCGTCATCGTCAGACCTTCAATCTGGTTCCCTCGTTGCTCGAGCAGCTCATCGATTATGGCAACGGGGCGATGGATCGGGTGCTCGACCTGACGCTCATGCCCGTCAGCCACTATGGATTCGACGAGAAACAGTACATCTGGGACCGCTTCTTCGATCTGAACTGGGATCGCATGGGCGCTCGCTTTCCGCGGTACCGCGAACTCCGCGAGAAGCGCGACTACCTGCGATCACATCTCCCTCTCAAGGAGGCGGTGCGTCGCTATACCGCGCAGGAGTGGCTCGATCTGACGGTCTGGTTCCAGCTCGCCTGGTTCGATCCTTCCTTCCAGGAAACGGACCCCCTGCTGGTCGACCTCATTCGCCGGGGACGCGACTTCACGCAGGCGGATCGCAAGCACCTCGTCGAGAAACAGCGCGAGATCATCCGTCGGATCATTCCGACCTATCGGAAGATGTCCCAGCAAGGGCAGATCGAGCTCACGACGACGCCCTTCTATCATCCCATCCTGCCGCTCCTGGTGGACACGACTTCGGCGCGCGTGGCGCGTCCGGGCCTTCCGTTGCCCCGATTCCGGTTCCAGGCCCCGGAGGATGCCGAGTGGCAGGTCAAGAAGGGGTTGGCCTTCTTCGAGAAGCATTTCGGCACGCGACCGGGGGGGATGTGGCCCTCCGAGCAGTCCGTCAGCCCCGAGGTGATCCCGATGATGGCCCGGCAGGGTATCCAGTGGGCGATCTCGGACGAGGGCGTGCTCTCTCATTCGATCGGGGAGCGTCTGGTCCGGGATGGTCATGGTCTCCTGCTCAACCCGGACGTCCTGTACCAGCCCTACCGGGTCCGGATCGATGACGAAGAGGTCGCGATGGTGTTTCGCGACATCTCGCTCAGTGACCTCATCGGCTTCACCTACTCGCGTCACGATCCCATGATGGCCGCACACGATCTGATGGGGCGCCTGGAGACCATCCACAGGCGACTGGGCGGACGGGGAGGCCTGGTCACCATCGCTCTCGACGGTGAAAACTGCTGGGAACACTACCACCGAGACGGGATCGACTTCCTCGAGTCGTTCTACCGCCTGGCTGACGAAGCGGCCTGGCTCGACCTGACGACGGTCGGGGATTATCTCGATCGCCATCCCCCGACTCGTACCATCGAAACCCTGCATTCAGGGTCCTGGATCTTTTCGGATTTCACGACCTGGATCGGCGATCGCACCAAGAACAGGGCCTGGGACCTGCTCACGCGGGCCCGGGAAGCCTACCTGCTCCGGGCCGAGCAAGGTCACCCCGGCCTTGAGGCGGCCCGTGAAGAATTGCTCGTGGCCGAGGGAAGCGACTGGTTCTGGTGGTTCGGGGAAGGGCACGATTCCGGACAGGATGAACTGTTCGATTTCCAGTTCCGGCTGCATCTCCAGAACGTGTATCGCTTGCTGGGGCTCACGGTTCCTGACGAACTCGAGCATCCCGTGGCGCGCCCGGAACCCGCCGTTCCCACTTTGCCCGGCCTGTCTCGCAATCCACGATTCGATGGATCGTTCGAGGCGGCTGCCGACTGGGTCGAGGCATGGGCCGTCGAGACCTGGTCTTCCCAGGGCGTCATGCACCGCTCCACGGCGGGAATCCGGCGATTGCTCTTCGGTCACAACGATCGCGAGTTCCTGGTCCGGATCGAGTTTGCGGACGACCACGACCCGGCACCCGGCGATGCCGTCAGCCTGTACGTCTGCTACCCGGGGCAGCCTCGCATCAATTCTCCCATTCCCTTGCCCCCGCGCTCAGAGATCGGCGAAACTGCCGGTTATCACTTCGCCCACGAGATCCGGTATCAGTGGGGAGAAGCCGTCGCAACCATCTCCTTCGCGGGCGAACGCTTCACGTGGGTGCCCATCGACCTCGCCGCCCACGTGGCGCCCGGTGAGGCCGTGGAGATCGCCATCCCGCTCAGAGCGCTTTCCGTTCACCCGGCTCAGCACCTGATGGTGGTCGCCGCCCTCGAGCGAGAGGGGGCTCTGCATGAGGTTGCCCCATCTGACCAGGGGGTCGTGCTCAAGATGCCGCGCACCCTGTATGCCGTGCGAGCCGTCGATTCCTGATGGGGCGCGGGCGGCCCGTGCCTTGTCGTCGGTCCTCCTGAGGCGTATACTTCGAGGGTCTGCCTCCGTAGTTCAGTTGGATAGAACGTCTCCGTCCTAAGGAGAATGTCGGGAGTTCGAGTCTCTCCGGG
>JBEIFE010000324.1:0-3036 GCA_040382575.1 Candidatus Sericytochromatia bacterium | reverse complement strand
GCGCTCACGTTCATCGCATCGAAGAGACTCATCCTTCAGCTCCTCCCGACATCAGTTTCCGCGGATCACGGAATGGAGACCCGACATCTTGCGCTTCATGAGGTCCGCCACGGCGCCATACGTGAATGACGCCTGCGCGAGTTTGGTCATCTCGGTGTCGACGTCCACGTTGTTGCCGTCGTTACGGAGGGACGTCTCGTCCGAGTGCGTGGTCCGGAACGTGGCCTCGGCGAGACTCGAGGCGGCATCGAGGGACATGTGGCCTGGCTGGGTCGTCGCGAGATCCAGCTGGAAGCGGCCCGGTTCGAGCTTTCCCACGGCACGTGACAGTTCACGTTCGAAGGTGACCTCGAGCCGCTTGTAGCCCGGGGTATCGACGTTGGCGATGTTTTCTGCGGTGGCACGCTGACGGGCCGAGAGGCCTGACATGGCCTTCGTGAACACCGTCGTCGACTTGCCGAAGAGGCGGTCGAACATGCTGGGCCATTCCCTTCCCGCGAAAGTACCGGGTCCCGGATTGCCTCACCATCCTCGGTTCGGCATATCCGACGCGAACTTCAGACCCGCCCTGGTCCAGCATACAAGAAAAGACGGCACTTTGACGCCATGTTGACCCCCATGATACGTCAACCTTCGCGGACCATTTGTGATCGGCGTCTCAAAAAGCGAGCAGGGGCACGCCCCCAGCGTGCCCCTGCTCAATTCCGCCGACTCGCGCCGACGTCCCGGGCAGGGACCACTCCGCCCACCGCTCACGCGGGGCGTGGGGTCTACCGTCACCCGTTGCCCTCGGTCCGACAGCCACGGGACAGGAGATGCCCGCCCCCGGCCGGACCGAACCGGGACAATATCCACGATTGCTCCCGTGCTTCAAGTCGAGGTTGCTCGATCGTTCCGGCTCCGTGTGGAGTGAATTAAATCTTGCTCTCCCGTGGACCCGCGATTGCCCTGGCCCGTTCCAGGATCGCCTCTGCGACCTGCTCGATCGAGAGACCGTCGCTGTCCAGATGGATGGCGTCCTCCGCCGGGCGGAGGGGGGAGTCGGGGCGGGTCGAATCGATCGTGTCGCGTCGGGCGATCTCGGCCTCGAGTTCGGCGCGGTCCACCGGATGGCCCATCTTGACGAGGTCGGCCTCGCGGCGTCGCGCCCGCTCCGTGACGCTCGCCACCAGGTAGATCTTGATGGGGGCATCCGGGAACACGACGGTCCCGATGTCTCGTCCCTCGGCCACGACTCCGCCATGGATGCCCTGCGCCTGCTGGAGCGCGACCAGGGTACGGCGGACCGTCGGGATCTTGGCGACGTCGCTGACGTGACGAGAAATCTCGGGCTGGCGAATGTCCAGGGATACATCGTCCCCGTCCATGAACACCTGTAAACCGTCGGGGGTTCCCTTCAGCTCGATCCGGGTCCTTCCGGCCAGTTCGCCGATCGCGGCTACGTCTTCCAGGGGGAGTTTCTCGCGCAACGCCTTGAGGGTGATGGCTCGGTACATCGCCCCGGTGTCCAGAAACGTCAGGCCCAGTTCCCGGGCGACGATACGGGCGACGGTGCTCTTGCCGGCCCCAGCGGGGCCGTCGATCGCGATCACCAGTCGGTTCATGAGTCGGTCTCCTCCAGGTAGGCGAACAGGCCGAAATCGGGGCCTGTCATGTCCATCAAGGCATTGTCGATGAGGCGGGCTGCCCCCACCCGGGCTGCCACCAGGGCGACCTGGTTCGGGCCGAAGGACGCCACCGGGGAGAGATCATCCATCCCGACGACGTCCAGGTATTCCAGCGCGAGGCCGGGGGTGGCCGACAGGTGGGCGCGCTCAGCTGCCAGGACCTCCTGTACAGGCAGAGTCTCCCGTGCGGCGGCCATCAGGCGTGCGAGGCTGCGCGAGAGTTCGCGGGCCTTCAGGCGTTCGTCGGGTGTCAGGTAGATGTTCCGGCTGCTGAGGGCCAGACCGTCGGGCTCGCGGACCGTCGGAACCCGGATGATCCGGGGGCCGGCGAGGTCTCTGGCCAGCTGCGACACCACGCGCCATTGCTGGAAGTCTTTCTGGCCGAAGTAAGCATGATCCGGTCGAACGAGGCCGAACAGCCGGGCCAGAACGGTCGTGACGCCATCGAAATGACCGGGGCGGCTCGCGCCACACCAGCGGTCCACCCAGGGAGCCTGGATCTTGACCGCGGTCGAGAAATCCGACGGGTACATCGTCTCGGCCCCGGGTGCGAACAGCACGTCCACGCCTGCCTGCTCGCATCGAGCCATGTCGTCCTCGAACGGGCGCGGATAGCGTGAGAGGTCCTCGCTGGGGCCGAACTGCTTCGGGTTCACGAAGATCGAGACCACCACGTGTCCATCGCGGGCGCGGCTCTCGGCCATGAGGCTTCCATGGCCGGCATGCAGGGCGCCCATGGTCGGTACGAACCCGCGCGTCCCCGGGAGGTCTTCCAGGGACGCGCGCAGTTCTTCCGGCGTCCGGACGAGCTTCACGGGGCGTCCGGAGTCACCGAGGCGCCTTTGCCCAGGACACTGTGATTCAGGCCGTACAGGAAATAGACCACGAAGCCGAGGGCGAGCCAGGCCACGAAACGGATCCAGGTCACGACGGGTAGGGAGATCATCATGTAGCCGCAGCTGAGCACCGTGCCGATGACCACCAGGGGCAGGGCCGGGCTGCGGAAGCCGCGGGGCCACTCGGGCCGCGTGCGGCGGAGGATCCAGGCGCCGATCGCCACGAGGCAGAAGGCGAACAGCGTCCCGATGTTCGTGAGCTCGGCGACGGTATCGATGGGCGTGAGGCCGGCCATGAGGGCCACCGCGACGCCACAGATGACGGTCGTGACATGGGGCGTACCGAAACGAGGATGCACCTTCGCGAAGAAGGAGGGCAGCAGACCATCACGTGCCATCGCGTAGAAGATGCGCGGCTGACCCATCATCATGACCACGAGGACCGAGGTGATCCCACCGACGGCGCCGACGCTCAAGAGTGCCGCCGCCCAGCCCTTCTGGATGTAATCGAGCGCGAAGGCCAGCGGCGCGGC
>JBEIFE010000323.1:0-3054 GCA_040382575.1 Candidatus Sericytochromatia bacterium | reverse complement strand
CGACCCCCACGAGGTCGCGGGTATCGTGCACGCCGTCGCGACGGTCCTGACCACGCGAGCCGATGCCCTCGGTCATGCCATTGAGGCAGGGGACCGGACCATCACGCGCCTCGACCGGATGCTCGCGAGCCAGGAAACCAACATCGACCGGTCTCTGAAGGGGCTGGCCGGATCGAGTGATCATCTGCCCGGTCTGGTGGCTCGCCTCGAGCGCATGTCGGCCCAGCTGGAGCCACTCACCCGCAGTCTCGAGACGCGGGGGCCCTCGCTCGTCGGTCGTCTCGATCGCCTGGCTGCGGGCGCCGAACCGGTGATGGCCACCCTCGAGAAGAAGGGTCCGGGGCTCGTCACCCATCTGGATTCGACTCTCCAGGCCCTCGATCCGTCGCTCGATCGTCTGCCAGGCACCCTGGATGCCCTCGATCCCTCGCTCCGTCGCCTGCCCGGGACCCTCGACTCGCTCGATCCCACCCTCAAGCGACTCCCCTCGACCCTGTCGAGCCTCGAGAAGCTCGTCGGTCGCCTGGAGAAGACGCTCGACCGGCTTGATCCCGTGCTCGATCAGACCAAGGGACGCGACCTCTTCGAGACCGACGGTTCGCTGAAGATCAAGGCGCGACTTTTCTGAGTCGTTCCCGCGAGGCTCGTGTCCGCGTCAAATCGGCACGAGCCTCTCTTCTTGCCCGAGAGCTTTCCTTCACGGTCGTTCCCCCTCGCCTTCATGCTGCATGGCTGTTAAAATGATGTTTGTCATCTGTCACTGCATCCGTCAAACATCCGGAGTCTTCGATGCCTGGTGTCTCTCCTATCTCTTCCGATGATCATCTGGCTCGCGTCCCCGTGGAGTCCGTGCACCTCGGTTCGCTGCTCCGGGCGCGCAAGTTCATCCGCGAGGACCAGCTGGACCGGGCGATCGCCATGCAGGCGGAACACCCCTACATGCGCATCGGCGAGATCTTGCTCGGTCTCGAGTTCATCACCTTTCATCAGTTGCGCTCGACGCTCGAGGACCAGTACCGGGATGTCCGCCTCGGCAAGGCCCTGCTGCGCCTGAACCTGGTCACGGTCCCCCAGATCGAGTCTGCGCTGCAGGCCCAGGAGGAGAACGGCGAAAGGCTCGGGCCGTTGCTCATCCAGCTCGGCTTCTGCAGCGAGGCCGAGGTTTATCGCGCCCTGGCCGCTCAGGAACGCGCTTGAATCCGGTTCTGCCCGGTTTGCGTCACCGCGAACCGATGAGCCATGTAAGGCCGTAGCCCGCCAGCATCACCATCCCGGCGATCGCCCTCCACTCTCGCATCCCGGCGTGCTCGCCAGCCAGGGAAAGCCACGTGAGTGCCAGAGGTTCCGCTCGGGGCCAGGCCTCCATCGCTTCCAGGATGCGATTCGTTGCCTCATGCCGGCACGTGTCGCGCCATGAGGCCAGAACTCGCCCGCTCGGGTGCCCCTCCCGGATCGCTTGCAAGGCCGCGATCCCGGATTCTCGGTCCCGATGCCCCACCCATCTCAGAGTCATCCATAATCCACACTCGAATCCGTCTCCGCACCAGGCCCTGACAAGGGCCTCGGCAGCCCAGCGTTCATGCCCTGCGGTCGGCTCATCGAACATCGTGACCTCCCCACCACCAGACCAGACCACCCAGTCCCATCGCTCCCCAGGCCCAGGGAGTCGGTCCGAACCAGACGCCCGAAACGACCATCAGTGCGCCCACGGTGCCCAGCATTCCCTCGAGCAATCGAGCCCGTCGGGTGATCGAGGTGCGTTGCTCCGTGAGTTCGGCCAGCCGGCGCAGGGCCGTCACGCGTCCTGATCTCGTGGCCAGCGCGTGAGCGAGAACGCCGGCCAGCATACGACCTTCAAGGCTCACCAGGCGGGCACTGGCCATCTCGAATGCCTCGACCTCCGTCATGCCACCACGGGCGCCGATGAGGGCCTGCGCCCTGAATTCGGCCAGGGTGCCTCCCCCGTCCGCGTGACGGCTGATCAGGTATTCCGTGAGGGTGCCCCCGTTTTCGATTTCCCGGGCCAGTTGCCGGGTCGTCGCGGGCAGGGCCTGCAACTCTTGATCGTGTCGGCAATTGCGCCACCAGGCCAGTGCAGGCAAGCACAGGCTGGAGATTCGCAGGGTCCAGAGCGGATCCATGACTCCGGCGATGACGGCCGCAGTCAGGGCCAGACCACCCCGGCGGGCCAGGGTGGCCATCCATTCTGCGCGTCTGGCGTGGGCCCGTCTCCTGCGTCGCCTTTCGAGAACATGCTCGCCGTCCCAGGAGGACCCTGATGACTTGCCCGCTCCCAGGGCGGGTGGCGGTAAGTCACCCGGGGCCAGGAACCACACGACTCCAGCCGTCAGACTACCGCTCACGAGGGGCATCCAGATTTCCAAGCATCCCACCTCCCTGTCTCATCCTCGCCGCGTGACCTTGCGCGATCGTTCGAACGTCGTTTCATCCGTCTTCCCCCTGCCCGCGTCTGCACGTCATCCGTCCGTCACGTGGATGCAAGCGGGCCGTGCGAAGTTTCCGGTCGAGGGGGACATGCGATGACGATACGTTCCAGGTGGATTGCCGTTCTGATGCTCGTCGCCTGCGGGGGTCAGAGTCCGTCGACGAGTCCTCAAGACGGGGGGATGACGTCTCCCCGAGATGTCCCGGCTCCATCGCTGGACCTCGAGACGGACCATCAGGCGCTTCCCGTGGTGAAAGAGGTGGACGTTTCTGCTGCACGGGAATGGCATCTTTCGTGGGTTCCGCTCCAGGTGCCGCTCGAGGCCCCCGAGGGCCTGGATCGTGCTCCGGATGGTTCGTGGGCGATCGCCGAGCCGACGACCCTGCGGGTACGTCTGCGTCGACCCGACGGGGCCTGGCAGATCCTGGCGACCGGCGGCCCCGGTCGGGAAGACGGCCCTGCCGGTCAGTCACGCTGGATGGGCCCACGGGCGATCCGCTGGTCAGTAACGGGCAGATGGCTGGTCGCCGACTTCGACCATCTGCGCTGGCTCTCGATGGATGGACATTCCGAGACATGGGCTTTGAGGCGATCCGATGGACGACCTT
>JBEIFE010000322.1:0-3066 GCA_040382575.1 Candidatus Sericytochromatia bacterium | reverse complement strand
GGTCAATACGTCATCGGATGCCACCCCTCTGTGGGGCTGTACACGCTGTCGAACTTTCTTCCCGACCTGATCCAGCGGCACCCCGAACTCGAGATCCGGCTGGTCCACGACCTGTCTCGCAAGGTGGTCGAGCAGGTCATCCGCTTCGAGATCGATTTCGGGCTCGTGATCAACCCGGTTCGCCATCCCGAGCTCGTGATCCGACCGCTCTGCACGGACGAGGTGCTGTTCTGGAGCGCGTGTCCCCCCTCGTCCACCCAGGTCCTGGATCCCGATGCCGGGGTCCTGGTCTGTGACCCCGACCTGCTCCAGGCTCAGAGCCTGCTCGGGGAGCTGGAGAAGCGACAACTCGGGTTCCGGAGGGTCGTATCGAGTGGCAACCTCGAGGTCATCGCCGATCTGACGGCCAGCGGGGTGGGGGTGGGCATCCTGCCCAGGCGGGTGGCGACGCGGCGGGGAATGCCCGAGCTACAACCGCTCGGGGACGGGCTACCCGTTTTCAGGGACACCCTCTGCCTGGTCCATCGCGCCGACGCGCAAAAAACGAAGGGCGCCGGAACCCTCATCGAGGCGATCCGGCGCTCCGTGATCCAGACGGGCTGAACGGCTACTTCTTGGCCCGGGGCTTGCGAGCCGCCGGCTTCTTCGCCGGTGCGGGGGACTTCTTGACCGCGGGGGCCGCCGACTCGACGGGTGCGGGCATCACGCTGGGGACGGGAGCCGGCTCGGTCACGGACGGGGCCGAGGGCTCCGGGGAGGCCAGTGTTTCGACCGCAGCGGAAGCGGCCGGCGCGGGAGCGGGAGCGGCGGGCGATTCTTCGCGCTGCTGACCCTGGGAGGCCGCACAGCCAGCCACGAGCAAGAGCGAGACCAGAGCAACGGAGACCTTCATGAGGCAAAACCTTTCGTGGGGTGATGAGGCCAGATGTGGCCTCAGGTCGTATACAGAACATGCACCAGCATCACCAGTCTAGCGCATCTGAAGCGGTCGGGATTTGACGCCCTGGACACGACCGCTTAAACTGACAGGGTTCACCACGCGCCAATAGCTCAGGTGGTAGAGCAGCTGACTCTTAATCAGCGGGTCGTAGGTTCGAGCCCTACTTGGCGCACTGTTCCGGGATATCCGGAACAACCGGGGAGATGCTGGAGTGGTTGAACAGGCATTCCTGGAAAGAATGTAGGCGGCCAAAAGTCGTCTCGGGGGTTCGAATCCCCCTCTCCCCGCTCCCTTCCTCCTGTCGCCCTCCCGTACCCGGAGGCTCCCTCGTGTCGACGTCGCTTCCCGCATCCGTCCTGGCCCAGCGCACCCGCGTCGAGGAAACGGCGGCTTTCCTTCGCGATCGCCTGGGTTCCATCCCGAACGTGGCTCTCATCCTGGGGTCGGGCCTGGGAACCTTCGCCGACCAGCTGTCCGGGGCTCGCACGGTCACCTACGAGGAAATCCCGAACTGGGCCAGCGCGACGGCTCCCGGCCACGCCGGCCGTCTCGTCGTCGGCCATTCAAGCGATTCTCCGGTGATCGTCCTCCAGGGACGCCTGCACGGCTACGAGGGCCATGCCCCCACGGAGGCCACGTTCCCTATTCGGGTGTTGCGCCACCTCGGGGTGAAGACGCTGGTCGTCACGTGTGCCGCCGGCTCCTTGCACGAAGGCTGGCAGGCCGGAGAGCTGATGCTCATCTCCGACCAGCTCAATTTCACGGGCACGAATCCGCTCGTGGGCCCCAACGACCCCGAGATCGGTCCCCGCTTCCCGGTCATGTTCGATGCCTATCGCGAGCGGCTCCGGGCGATCGCCCGCGAGGTTGCCACGGAACTCGCCGAGCCGCTCCGCGAGGGAGTTTACGCCGGCATCCAGGGCCCCGCGTTCCTGACCCCTGCCGAGCTATCCCACCTGATCACGGTCGGTGGAGATGCCGTGGGCATGTCGGTCGTCCACGAGGTCCTGGTCGCCGTTCATGCGGGCCTCGAGGTCGTTGGACTGGCCCTGCTCTCGGACGTGGCACGCCCTGACCAGCCCACGCATGCGACGGCCGAAGAGGTCCTTGCCGTGGTGGCGGAGGCGGCCCCCCGTGTCCATGCCCTGCTGGCGCGGCTGCTTCCCAGGCTCTGAAATCCTCAGCGGGCCGCCAGGTATCCCCAGGCGAGACAGGCCTCCCGCTGCGCGCTGCCGCGAGACCGGACAACCCGGGTTCCGCGGAACGCTTTCTCGAGCACGCGCGCAAGCCGCTGGGCGAGCGAGGCCTGGGACAGATACAGAACCGAAACGGGCGGCCGCTCTTCCAGGAAACCAGCCGGGCCAGCGGATTCACGGCTCTTGAGCGCATCAGCTCGTGCTCCAGCGTGGCCAGAACCTGACTCTTGCGAGCTTCGAGGCCGGGCCACCAGATCCTCAGCTCACCCGCGAAGGTCCCGATACCATGACAAGCCGGGCAGACCTTGCGAGCCGCAGCCGGCTCGCTGAGGCGACGGAGGGCTCTGGAGGGGTCCATGAACCATCGTTTGGCCTCGAACAGGGCGAGACATCTGGGACAGACACCGGCATCTCCCCCCGTGGGCCAGGCAGCTCCCGGATGGTGGACCCCCTCGGGGTATCGCTCGTCGATCGCCGCTCCCGCGACGCTTCTGCGCCCCCACCGCCCGCTCTTCAGCGAGAGGCCTCCCCCGATCCCTGTGCTCCGTGCCGGTTTCCGCATCTTGGACGCCCCCTCCCGCCCCGACCGGGCGCAGCGCATCCTAGCACCAGCCCCACCCCCGGTCAGCACACGACCCTCCTGCCCATCCGAAAAAAACCTCGCCGAGCGCCCCCCGTGCTATCCTGTTAGCGCGATCCACCGGAGATCACCCGTGTGCGGTGAGGAGCCTCGGAACGTTGCACGTAGCCGAAGCCAGCCATGCATTCCCCCCCCCGAGCCCGGGCGGGGTCTTGCCATTCGTGATCGTCACCCTGGCGGCTGCCATCCTGACGCTGATCTGGGCCCTGGCCTTGCGACGACGTGAACGCGAACTGGCGGACAAAGACCGACACCTGCATCAGCTCATGAGCGCCGTCTCCCACGAGCTC
>JBEIFE010000321.1:0-3082 GCA_040382575.1 Candidatus Sericytochromatia bacterium | reverse complement strand
GATCCGGAGATTCGAACTCGCGGACCTTCCGCGAGTGGCCGAGATCCGGAATGCCTCGGTGGCCATCTCGCGCGACTTCTACTCGATGACGGTCGATCGGGTTCGTCCACCGTCCGAGTCCGGTGCACATCCCGTCACCAGCGAGATCCTGGTGGCGGAAGTCGATGGCCGGGTCGAGGGGTATGTTCACCTGTACACGGACCCCGGCCTCCTCACGCACGGACGGATCAACATCGACGCCTTCCACGTACGGCCCGAGTGCCAGCGCACGGGACTGGGGTCCCTGTTGCTCTCGGCGGCGATCGAGAAGGCCCGTGAGTGGAACGGTCGGTACCTCAGCATCGCGATTCCTGATGGCTTCGACTCCAGCAAGTTGTTCCTGAAGAAACACGGGTTCGAGGTGGTCCGGACTTTCTTCAAGATGCGTCAGCCTGACCTTGATCGTCTCGCGGAACCGGTCCTACCCGAGGGTTATCGCTTCCGGCCCTTCCGCCAGGGTATCGACGAGTCGGAGTTTCTGCGTCTCCTCAATGCGACCTTCGAGGAACACTGGGACTTCGCTCCCGTGACTGCGGATGAACTCGAACGCTGGAAGCAGCGCCCAGACTTCAATCCACGCGGATGCTTCTTCATCCAGGGCCCGGATGGATCGGATGTCGCGGTGGCCACCGTGTTGATCGACCGGCAACCGGACGAACCCGCGATGCCCCCGTCATCGGCCCGACTCTTCGAATTCGGCGTGTTACCGGCTCACCGGAACCGGGGACTCGGTCAGGCGATCCTCCAGCGTGCGGCAGAATTCGCTCGGTCCGAGGAACTGGAAGAACTGGAGCTCGTCGTCGATGGCGAGGATGGCCCGGCCCGAGCGATGAGCGAGCGGGCAGGCTTCCTCGAGAAGCGCAGCATCCTGGTCCTGCATCACGCCCTCTGAGATCGTGATGCTCCACTCCTGGGGGGATAGCTGGCTCGTCTCGTCGGTTCTGACGACGCGACACGGGTTCACCACCCGGCTGGGAGGCCTCAGTCAGCCCCCCCTGGATAGCCTCAATCTGGGACTGTCCACGGGGGACGAGCGAGAAAAAGTCCTGATCAACCGGAAGATGGCGGCATCGGCACTGGGAATTCCCGGACCCGTCACGCTGGTCGGCCAGGTTCATGGCACGGACATTGCCGAGGTGACGGCCGCGGGTCCGGACCGGGACACGGCCGATGCGCTCTGGACACGCCTGACCGGCCAGGCGATCGGTATCCTGGTGGCCGATTGTACGCCGATCCTCCTGGAGGACCGGAGGACCGGAACGGTGGCAGCCATTCATGCGGGCTGGCGGGGCGCAGTCGCAGGGATTGCCGCCCGGACGGTCCAGACCCTGGTCAGGGAAGCAGCGAGCGAGCCAGGCGACCTGGTCGCGATACTCGGACCGGGAATCGGGCCATGCTGCTTCGAGGTGGGCCCCGAAGTGGTCGAAGCGCTGGAGGTCGTGCCTGGTGGTTCAGAGGGGCTCTGGCATCTCCCCCCGGGCAAAGGTCGGGCCCATGTGGACGTATCCGGAATCAGTGCCCGGTATCTCGCGAGCGAGGGAGTAGGTCAGATTCACCAGTCAGGTCTCTGCACGGCCTGCGAACCAGGGCGCTTCTTCTCGCATCGCCGGGACCGGGGTCGGACCGGACGCATGATGGGGGCGATCGCCTGCCGGGTCCCCTGACAGGGTCCCCGACAGGCAAGCGCTCGCATCAGAACCGTGCGACTGCGGAAGCAGCGTCGACCCGACCGTGACCGTAACGGGGATCGAAGCCAGGATCACCGAGATCCGTGGCCGACTTCTCGAGCGCCTCACGCACCTGGAGACGATTCCAGTCCGGATGCTGGCTACGGATCAACCCGCACACACCCGCAGCGAAGGGCGCCGCCATCGAGGTACCGGACAGACGACGGTAACCGGGCGTGATCGATCGGAGATAGGTCGGATAGGTGGCGAGGATATCATCCCCGGGAGCGGCGACCGAGACGGTCTTTCCGTAATTCGAGAACGAGGTCGTGCGATCGCGAGCATCCGTGGCGGCCACCTCGATGACCCCCGGGTACGTCGAGGGCAGATGGGGATGCGCAACGGGATCATTCTCGCTTCCGTTGTTCCCTGCCGAGGCGCACAGCACCACGTCGTGGTCAAGGGCATACTGAAGCGCCTTCTCCAGGACGGGTGAAGTCGCATAGATGCCGAGGCTCATCGAGATGATCCGAGCTCCGTGGTCCGTCGCCCAGACGATGCCATCCGAGATGGTGGCATTGCTGCCACCCCCGCGCTCGTCGAGCACCTGCACCACCATGAGCCCGCATCCGGGGGCCACGCCAGCCCCACCGGTGGCATTGAAGGCCGAAGCCAGTGCGATTCCCGCCGTGTGAGTCCCGTGTCCCTGTCCATCACGTACCGTGGCCGAGGACGTGACGATGTTCCAGGTACTCGTGACCTGAGCACGAAGATCCGGGTGGCCGGGGTCAATGCCCGTGTCCAGGATGGCAATGGTGATATCCCGTGCACCGGTCTGCACGTCCCAGGCCTGGGGAACCCTGGCCAGGCGATGGGCATACTGGCCCTCGAGCAAGGGATCGTCTGCCTCGCGATCGAGGACGAGCCGTCGCAACGGCTCCACCGTCAGACCGGCTCGCTCCAGCACGATTCGGGCCTGTTCGAGCGAGGTGCCAGCCGGAACGCGCACGACCTGGGCACCGATGGCCGGAACACTCCGCTCCACCGTCCACCCGGGCTGCAGCCGGAAGGTTTTCGAACCCGTCACGACCAGGCGGGAAGCACTGGTACCGTCTGCGCGGAAGTCGGTACCCGCACCGGAGGCGAGAGGCTGGCGCGGCGATAGAGCCTGCAGCCCACAGCCCGCGAGGGCGAGACCGGCCAACCCGATCAGGAAACGCTTGGTCACGTGGTTCTCCTCGAATCGCAAGTTGATAGCGCGGGAAACGGACGTGAAGCCCATTACCATCCCCATACTTTAAACGCTTGATAACCTGATCTTCAAGAATACATGATCACGAGGCTCCGGTATGACGTGAGAAGGGTTGATCTCGTTC
>JBEIFE010000320.1:0-3101 GCA_040382575.1 Candidatus Sericytochromatia bacterium | reverse complement strand
GGCCGCCGTCGGCGATCGCCTTGGCCTTGCCGATGAGATCCGAACCGTCGGGCTCGACCGAGAGCTTCACGACATCCTTGCTGCGGTCGATCGCCAGATCGAGGACGCGCTTGGTCGCGCCGAGCAGGTCGACGCGTCCGAGCTCCTCGGTGGTCCGATCGACGACCGTCTTCAGGTTGTCGAGGCTGCCGGTGAGGTACTTCGTGCTGGTATCGGTGAGATCCTTGACCAAGCTGGCCATGTGTTGTTCCTCCAGATGGATGATGGGAAAAGAGCGTTTCGCATCAAGGGATGGAGGGATCTGGAAAGGGGCATGCCCACCGGAGAACCGGGGGCTTCGCATCCGCCCGACGTGACCCTTGAGCACGTCCATGGCGCGCGATACAGCCGTGCCGACGGCCTGACCCGGAAACGAGCGTTCCCGGGCTTTCCGGCCCCTCGCGGGTGAGGGACCGGACATGTGGGCCACGTTGCGAGCCGCGTTGAGGTCCGCGTGATCGCGATGGCCACAGGTACAGGAGAAGTGTCTACCCCGGCGCTGACCGGGACGGGTGGAACCGCAGCGAGAGCAATGGCGCGAGGCGCCTCGTACCGCCACGGATTCGACCCGGATGCCCCGCCGACTGGCCTTTTCCGTGATCTGTTCGATCAGCGGGGTCACGCAAGCCGGATCGTCGCCCGCAACGGCGGGAGCTTCGATTCGCAGGGTGGGGCGTGGAAATTGCCGGGCGAAGCGCAAGAGGGTATTGGCATCGGTCCGGTCCTGCTGGGCCAGGAAGCGGGCCTTCTTCGCCCGGACCCGGTTGGCTGCGCGTCGGGCGCCTGCCCCTTCGAGTCGCGCGATCAGCTGGTCATAACGCCTGGCACGATGGGCACGCGCCTTGCCGCGGACCAGGAGTGAGCGGCCGCTCCGGGGTTCCACGGCGGCGGCACGGATGGCCAGGCCAGGATCGACCCCGATCACCGTCCCGGAACCCGGGAGGCGCGGCCGTCGGAAGGTGAGGGTGAGAAGCCAGATCCCGCGTCGCTCGTGAAGGGACACCGAGAAGGGGGTGGGCTGCTCGAGCCAGTCTTGCAGCCGTTCGACCTGGTCATCGGGGACCCGGATCGGCATGGAGACGGTCTGACCGAAAGCCTCGAACCGGACCGTCCAGGTCTCGCCCTCACGCACGAGTTGCCAGTCGTTCACGCCCACGGTGCCGAGGTCAGGCACGACGCCGGACCAGGCCTCGCGCAACACGTTCAAAACCTGCCGGGTGGCAGGCGAAGGTCGGAACAGTTCCAGCGTGATGGATCGGGCCATCGAGGGCTCCAGAGGGCGCCGGGATACCGGGAAGGGCATCGAAACATGAACCATGACGTGCGTCGCGGCGGCTTTCCCCCGGGGGCAAACCATCCGGTCCAGAAGGTCATAATACCATGCATGCGGGGTCATGACATGAAGACGAGGAGGGCCCATGAGACGCGTGATCGGTCTGATGTCCGGGACATCCCTGGATGGTCTGGACGTCTGTCTGGCTGCTTTCCGGCACGGGCCAGAAGGTCTACGGGCCGTGGTCGAGGGCTTCCGGACCTATCCCTACCCCCCGGAATTGCGGGATCGGGTCGAGCGCCTGGTGGCTTCGGGCTCGGGGACCTTGCGCGAGGTCGGGGGACTGGATGTGGCCCTCGGTCGCTGGTTCGCCCACGGGGTCGAGTGCTTTCTCGCCGAGACGGGGGTGGACCGGGAGTCGATCGATGCGATCGCGAGTCACGGTCAGACGGTCTGGCATGCCCCCGCCGGGGAAGAACCCTTCACCATGCAACTCGGACAGGGGGCCGAGATCGCCGTGCGGACCGGGATCACGACCATCCATGATTTCCGGGTCGCGGATGTGGCGGCAGGTGGGCAGGGGGCGCCGCTGGTTCCGGCTGCCGATCGTGCGCTGTTCGCCGAACCCGACCGGAGCGTGGGATTGCTGAATATCGGGGGCATGGCCAACGTGACCCTCCTGGGACCAGGTGGAAACGATCTGCTCGCCTTCGACACCGGTCCCGGGGTCGTGGCACTCGATCAGGTGTGGCGGGATCGGGCGGGCCAGCGGGAGGCATTCGATCGGGGTGGTCGCCGGGCGCTATCCGGGCGCGTCGATCGTGACTTGCTCGAGCGTTGGCTCGCGGCCGAGCCGTTTCTGCTGGTTTCGCCTCCCCGATCCACCGGACGCGAGCGATTCGGGCGCGACTGGGCCCGGGCACGTGACCGAGAGGCCCTCGCGCTCGGCCTCTCGCTCGAGGATACCCTCGCGACGCTCGCCGCATTCACGGTCGAGGCGGTCGTGCGCTCCTTGCGCCGTTTCGTCCCGCATGACCGATTCCCCGCTCACCTCTGGGTGGCCGGTGGGGGAGTCCATCACGGGGCCCTGATGAAGGGACTCTCGGTCGGGATGGGCGACGTGCCGGTCTCCTCCCTCGCAGGAAGGGGGATCGACCCCGATGCCCGGGAGGCGCTGGCCTTCGCGTGGCTCGGGCACCAGGTCCTCGAAGGAGCGCCCAACCAGGCGCCCGAGGGGACGGGCGCCACGACGCCGACCATCCTGGGCAAGCTCGCCCCCGGTCGCGATTTCGGGGGCGTCCGTCGAGCGGCCTGGGGCGCGCATCCCGGTGAGCGCGTGACGGAATCTCTGCATCCGAGCCTCGAGGATCTGGCGATCGCCCCGATCGAGGACGCCATCGTCTCGATCGCCCGCGAGGACGAGCGAGCCCTGGCAGCCCTGCGACGTGCCGCACCGCATCTGGCCGCGCTGGTGCGAGCCGCTGGATCGGCGCTGTCCAGCGGGGGGCGGATCCTGTACGTCGGGGCCGGCACGAGCGGGCGCCTGGGGGTACTCGATGCCGTGGAGTGCCCGCCAACGTTCTCGGTGGACCCCTCGCGGGTCGTCGGGGTCATGGCCGGTGGCCCGGCGGCGCTCACGGGGGCGGTGGAGGGAGCCGAGGATGACCGGGAGGCGGGGGGGCGCGAGATGGCCGTTCGCGAGGTCGGGCCCGGTGATTGCGTCGTCGGCCTGGCGGCCAGCGGTCGCACGCCCTTCGTGCTGGGGGCCCTGGCGGCGGCACGTGCGAGG
>JBEIFE010000319.1:0-3106 GCA_040382575.1 Candidatus Sericytochromatia bacterium | reverse complement strand
GGCCAAGGCAGTCGTCGATCTGGGTCAGACCTGGGGCAACTGGCAAAACACCACCGAGACCGAGTTCAACTTCGGCCACCAGAAGGTCGAGGGCGAACTCTGGGGCCGTGATGGTGACGGAGATGTCTCCTGGGCTGACAACGGCAAGAAGGTCAGTCCGGACCAGGTGAACGCGATGCCCGAGCCGCAGCGGCAGGAGTACTTCCGGCAGGTGGGCATCGAGCCCGTGCCCGAGCGTCAGGTTGGAACCAGTCCCAATCCGGCCGTGCGCACCCCGCCGGAAGGTGCTGTCGTTCCGGAAAAGCAGGTGCTTGGAGGAGGCGGGCAGGTGGAACCCGCCACTTTGCCCACGATCGAGCCCGGTAAAGGCACTGATCCGAAGGTGGAGCCGGTGGCTGGCGAGACGCCTGAGGCATCGAAGGCTGACCCCTCTGCTGCGAAGGTCGAACCGGTAGCCGTTCAGGCTGAGCCATCAGCCACGAAGGCGGAACCGGCGACTGCACAGGATGAACCCGCCGCCGCGAAAGCCGAACCCGCTGCAGCCCCGAAGCCTGCTCCTTTGCCCCTCGGTAAGAAGCAAACGATCCGTTCGGTCGCCGATCCACATATCACCACGGCAGATGGCCTCAAGTTCGATAACAAGGCTCCCGGGGACTTCGTCCTGGCGAGTTCGAACAAGGGCAACTTCGATGTCCAGGTCCGGCAGGGAACCTTGCCGGGTGACACCGGCGTCTGGCAGACGGCAGCGGCCGTCAAGACCGACGGACACGTCGTTCAGTACGATGCCAAGCGCAACGTCGTCCATGTCGACGGCAAGGAACATGCGTTCAAGCCTGGCCAGCGCATCGCCCTGTCGGATGGTGCCTACGTTCAGATGTCGCGGGAATCCAATCCCGCTGACCCGAGCACGCGAGCATTTGATCGCCTCCAGGTGCATACGGCTCAGGGGGATGATGTCTACATGCTGAACTTCGCTCGTGGAGCGAACCACCAGCTGGACGTGAGAGTCGACGTGGCAGGTACACGACTCGATGGTGAGGTATCGGGAATCGGAGGCAGGGTCGATCGAGATTCGAACCAGAACAACGATCTCGTCATGCGCGACGGCAGCGTCACGACCAATGCCGATGCCGCTGCCAGTTCCTGGCGTGTGAACGGGGGCGAGTCCATCCTCCCCTGACGGCGGTGGTCAGACGTCTCCGGTTGAAGGCTCGATGAAGAGTTCGCTCACCCGGACTCGCGCATCCTGAGTGACCATGAACGCGAGGGCTTCAGCCACCTCATCCGGGGTGACCATGCCCTCGCGATTCACGTCCGCCATTCCGGCCGACGCCCAGATGTCGGAGTCCGTGGCTCCGGGATACAGGCTCAGGACGCGAACGCCCGCCCCCTGGAATTCGAGTTGCCATGTGCGGACCAGGGCCTCGAGGGCCGATTTGCTCGCACAGTATGCCCCCCAGCCCGGAAATACCCGTCTGGCTGCGATGCTGAGAACGGCGACCAGCGAACCCCGACTGTCTTTCAAGAGGGGGCCCAGTTCGCGAGTCAGTTGCCACGGGGCTCGCACGTTGATGGTCCAGGTGGCATCGAAGGCCTCTGGTGTCATCTCGGATAGCGGTGCCACATGGGCGACCCCCGCATTGTGGACCAGCAGGTCGAGACGTCCCTCCTGGGCCTCGATCGAGCGAGCAAGGGCGGACAGCGCATCGCCATCCGACAGGTCCGTCTCGACGATCCGGGCAGATTCGCAATCGGCAGCAACGGCCGAGAGCGCATCCCGGGATCGGGCGGCGAGGACCAGATGGTAGCCGGCACGAGCCAGACGTCGGGCGATGGCGGCTCCGATGCCCTTGCTGGCACCGGTCACGAGTGCGGTCGGACGACTCATGAATCTTCTCCTGCGTACTCGAAGTGATTGGAGAGCGTTTCCTCGAGGCGGACGGCTTCGAGGCGGGCGGGTGCCGGAATGTGCGGTGCGAGCCAGTCCCAGACCAGTCGCGTGATGACCTCGCTGGTCGAGATGAACGCATCCTCCGGAAGCGGTTCAGGAAAATCGTGCCATCCGATGAAGCGATGATCCAGGCGATCGAGGATTTCCCGTTTCACCGTCGCATCGAGAGAAACCAGGTCGACGGCCATGTTCCAGCGTGGGTCGATCGGTCCCCGGACGACGACCTCGAGCACGTAGTTATGGCCATGGCCGCCAGGATTGTTGCAATCCCGGTAGAGGGCTTTGTTCTCGTCGCCGTCCAGAAAAGGGCTATGCAGACGGTGGGCGGAGGAGAAGTGATAAACTCGCCCCACCTTCACGGTCTTCATGCGGATTCTCCGGCGTATTCGGCAAACAGTCCGTCGTGCTCGTAAAGCCGGATGCGGGCGAGTTCGCACCCGGGAATCTGACCGTCAAGGATGTCCCAGATCCTGAGCACGATCGCCTCCGTGGTCGGAAGCGTATCGCGAAAATCCTCGGTTTCAAAGTTCAGATGCTTGTGGTCGTATCGGTCGATGACCCGTTGCTGGACGACGCTCTTGAGATCTTTCAGGTTGACGATCATACCCGTGCGAGGATCGACGGGACCACGCACACTGACGTCCAGGACATAGTTGTGTCCGTGTCCGTACTCGGAATAACAGGCACCGAACCGCGCGCGGTTTTCCTCGGGCGTGAGGGCCGGATCGCGGTACAGATGGGCGGCAGAGAACTTGAACCGACGAGTGATGATCAAGCGGGGTCGCTCCTTCAGTCAGAACCACCTCGAGTGTACCACCGATGGCGGACCTAGCTCAGAAACGTCTCCACGGGCAGAGCGAGTGGATCGGGCAGCTCGAGGTTGACGAAGATGTCGACGATTGCCGGATCGAACTGGCTGCCTGAGCAGCGTCGGAGTTCGGTCAGAGCATCTTCGTGACTTCGAGGTCGGCTATAGCAGCGCTGGCGGGTCATGGCATCGTACGAGTCGCAGACCGTGATGATGCGGGCCTCGAGCGGGATTAACTCACCGGGCAACTGTTCCGGATATCCACGGCCATCCATCCGTTCGTGGTGGTAGAGGATGGGATCGTGAAGGGCGGAAAATCCTTGCAAGCGGTTGATCATGTTGGCTGC
>JBEIFE010000318.1:0-3114 GCA_040382575.1 Candidatus Sericytochromatia bacterium | reverse complement strand
CCTTCCGAGCGACCCACGTCCGGTTCCAGGGCCTGCCTGAGACGGGTCACGACCATCGGGAGTGCCGAACGGGCCCCCGGTCCCTCGGGGAAGAGCAGGTCGAGCAACCCTTCCTTGCTGCCCCCTTCGGGAAACAGGACCAGGTACAGCAGCAGCACCTTCGCCTTGTCGCTCTTCCAGCGCTCCTCGGGGATCTCGACGCCGTCGATCCGGACCTGCAGGGCCCCCAGCGCGCCGATCTGGAGGATCGGATCGCTCACGGAGGTGCCGCGCTCGGCGTATCCCCAGGTGGCTTTCATCTCGTCGATCCGGCGTTGCACGCTCTGAGACTCGCCGCTCTGACCGAGTGCCGCGTGGGCGCGCACGCGCAGGCGTGCCAGGTGAAATTGCTGGAATCGGTGGCGCGGGTGGTCGATCCGGGACTCCAGGTCCGCGATCTCCTCGAGGGCCCGGGCTGCCTGGTCGCGTCGCAGGCGGAACTCGATCCGCAGGAGCGCTGCTTCGAGCGAGATCGCTTCTTCGGGGTCACGCTCGACGAGGGCCAGAGCCTGATGGAGGTGGCGTTCGGCCCCCTCGAGGTCCGATCGTTCGAGATCGACCTCGGCCATCCCGAGCAGCGCGTGGGCCCGCGAGTGGCGATCGCCGATGCTCGAGGCCTGGGTCTCGGCCCGGGCGAACGCTTCGGTCGCTTCGGCCAGCTGTCCCCCGGCGATCGCCAGGTAGCCCTCGGTCTGGCGCATGAAGGTGCGTTCGCGCGGCGTGTCCAGCTGGTCACAGAGCTCGACCCCGCGCGACAGCACGTCTCGCGCCTCGCGCAGGCGACCCAGATACAGCTGACACAGGGCCAGGTTGTTGAAGGTCATCGGCAGGGCCAGGAGCTGGCCGCGGTCCGCCACGGAGAGCGCCTCCAGGTAGCAGCCGGCCGCCCGGGAGAAGTCGCCTTCCCGGGCACTGGTAAGTCCCAGGTTGTGCATCACCCGCATCTGTCCCGGCAGATCCCCGGCGCGCTCGTAGCCCGACATGGCCTCGTGAAAGGCCCGGCGCGCCGAATCGAGCTCACCGGTCGCGAGTGCATGCAGACCATGGATGTTGAGACCGAACGCGCGCGAGGCCTCCGAGCGCGGGGACTCGAGACCGACCTGGACGTGGTGAACCTGCAGCTCGAGCTGTCCGCGCGCTCCGTGGGTCGCCGCCAGGCTCAGGTGAACGTCGCTCGCGAGATCGGGTGGAAGGTTCTGTGCCCTGGCCCGGCCAAGCGCTTCCATCGCGCGGTCGAGCTGTCCCTCGCGCCGGAGGAGTTCTCCATCGGCATAGGAAAGCAGGGCGGAAGCGTGGCGGCGCTCTGCGGGAAATCCCTCCAGCAGCGTCCGGACGGTGGCGAGTCGCCCCTCGCGGAACAATCGATCGAGATGCGCTCCGAGGGCCTCTTCTGCAGGCAAGGTCTCCCCGGCCTCGAGCCAGAGGCGGATCGCTTCCACCGGGTCGTCCATGAGGGCCGCCACGCGCATCAGGGCGTTGCGGCGGGTGGCCCCGGACCACCTCAGAAGACTGGTCCGGCGAAGGAATTCGCGGAAGCAGGGGACGAGTTCGAGATCGTGCCCCGAGGACGAAACCAGCCCGCCCGCTCCGGTCAGCCCGTCCAGGAAGCGCGGGGCGTCGGGGCCGAGCAGGCGCTCGCATGCGTTTCGCGAGAGGCGCGGGAGGTGGCTCACGAGCAGCAGATGCTCGCGCGTCTCCGGCGAAAGACGCTCGAGGACCTCGTGCGTCAGGTAGCGATCGAGGACGTCCGGGCCCAGTCCCTTGCGTCCGCGGCTGGTGAGGCCCCAGATGCTCCCCATCAACCAGCCGGACGTCTCGGTCAGTAGGGCGTCGAGGTCCGCGTCCGAAAGCTCCTGGCCCCGGCGACGCGCCAGGTCCCCGAGTTCCGCGCGGGTCAGGCGGAGGTCGTCCGATGTCAGCTCCAGGACGTCCCCCTGCAGGAGGCTCCGCACCAGGGCACCGCCCGGGGCCCGTCGGCTCGACAGGACCAGGCGCCAGCCGCGAGGGAGGTCCTGGACGAGGGCATCGAGCACCGACTCGGAAAGGTGGTGCGCATCGTCCAGGATCAGCTGCAGGCTCTGGCCTTCCAGGGTTCGACCCAGGACGGTCAAGCCGCGTCCGATGCGCTCACCGCCCTCGGAACTGGTGGCGATCGCGAGGGCTTCACCGGGCAACTCGCCCAGGGCGTCTTCGAGGGCCTGCCACAGGTCACGGACGAACACGATGGGGTCCTGGTGGCGCGGGGCCAGATCCATCCAGACGACTGCTCCCCCCGAGCGTGCGACGTGGGTCGACAGGAGGGAGGTCTTTCCACTGCCGGCCTCGGCATGCAGGACCGCGATCGTCCAATCCGGCCCTGCCAGGGGCCCCAGCAGGCGTTCGCGGGGCATGAGGGTGTCGTGCGTCGGGGAGGGACCCGTTTCCGGGCGGTTCTCGTGGGGCATCAGCGCACGACGGGGCCGCGCCAGGCGAGCATGCCACCGGCCATGTTCTGGACCCGGTAGCCGTGGGCATTCAGGAAGCGGGTCGCACCGCCGCTGCGTCCCCCGCTCTTGCAGATCGCGACGATCGAACGATCCTTCGGCAGCTCGGTGTGGCGCACCTCGAGTTCGCCGAGCGGGATGTGGTGAATACCCGGGATGTGCCCGCCGGCGACCTCGAAGTCCTCGCGGACATCCAGCAGGAACGGGCAGTCGGCCTGCTCGAGCCATCCGGCGACGTCCGTGACCGAGCAGGTGGGGATGGGGGAGTCGAATCCGGACATGGCGGTTTTCCTTTCGCGCTTCTCGAGACGCCCCCATGCTAGCAGCCACTGGCGTGCGTTGTCGGAGACGACCTTGCTCGGGCGAGCTTCGCCGGGGGCGAGACGGCCTGGTGCTCACCCGGTGAGCACCAGGTGAGCACGCGCTCGGAAGACGTTCTCGTGAAGGGAAGGGGGTCCCGGAGAGGACACCCGCCAGAGATGAGGAGGTTTCCGATGCGTGTCTCGAAGATGTTCCAGACTCTGATGATGGGCGGGATGTTGCTGACGGGGTGCGGCCAGCTGCCGGCTCCGGTCGCCCTGCCGGTCGAGGT
>JBEIFE010000317.1:0-3123 GCA_040382575.1 Candidatus Sericytochromatia bacterium | reverse complement strand
GCCACGGCACTCGAAGCCTTCGATGCCGACCCGGGCATAGGAGGGATGGTCCTCACGGGCTCCGAGCGCGCATTTGCAGCCGGGGCGGACATCAGGGCGATGGCCGAGACGACGGTCTCGATGATGCTGCGTCGGGACTTCCTGAAGGTCTGGGACCGCATCGCGTCCATTCGCAAACCTCTCGTGGCTGCCGTGAGCGGCTTCGCGCTCGGGGGGGGCTGCGAGCTGATGCTCATGTGCGACTTGGTCGTCGCCTCCGAGACGGCCCGTCTGGGCCAGCCCGAGATCACGCTCGGCGTCATCCCGGGAGCCGGGGGGACGCAGCGCCTCGCCCGCGTGCTCGGCAAGGTTCGCACGATGGAGATGGTCCTGCTCGGGGGCCAGATCACGGCCCAGAAGGCCCTGGAATGGGGCCTCGTCAACCGTGTCGTGCCCGTCGAGTTGTTCCTGGACGAGGCGCTCAAGATGGCAGCCCAGCTGGCGGCCTTGCCTCCGCTCGCTATTCAGCTGGCCAAACAGTCCGTGATCAAGGCGCACGAGACGTTCCTGCGCGAGGGACTGGCTCTCGAGCGGCAGAACTTCTCGCTCCTCTTCGGTACCGACGACCAGAAGGAAGGGATGCGTGCCTTCCTCGAGAAGCGCACTCCCGAGTGGAAGGGAACCTGACATGGCCGAGACGACCACCATCCGCACCGAGGTCCGCGAGCCGGGCATCGGCTGGATCATGCTGGATCGCCCCCAGGTGCTCAACGCCTTCGACGACGTCATGAAGCGCGAACTGCGGCAGGCTGTCGAGGCCATGGGCCGCGATTCCGCCGTCCGGTGCATCGTCATCACGGGGGCGGGCAAGGGCTTCTGCTCGGGCCAGGATCTCGACGATCGCGATCCCGAAGGCCCCGCCCCCGATCTAGGGGAGACTCTGCGGGCTCTCTACAATCCGCTCATCATGGCGATCCGCCGCGTCGAGAAGCCCGTCCTGGCCGCGCTCAACGGCGTGGCCGCCGGTGCCGGTCTCAGCCTGGCGCTGGCCTGCGACATGCGCATCGCTTCCGAGAAGGCCCGCCTCATCGAGGTCTTCACGAGGGTCGGTCTCGTGCCGGACGCGGGAAGTTCGTACTATCTTCCCCGTCTCGTCGGCCTGGGCAGGGCCTTCGAGATGATGGCGCTCGCGCCGGACATCGATGCCGCGACGGCCCTGCAGTGGGGCCTCGTGAATCGCGTCGTGCCGGTCGACCAGTTCGAGGTCGAGACGATGGCGCTGGCCACCCGGCTCGCGCAGGCTCCGACGAAGGCGATCGCCCTGATCAAACGGGCTCTCGAGCGCAGTTTTCAGACCGAGCTCACGGACCAGCTTGACTACGAGGCGCATCTCCAGCACATCGCGGGACGCAGCCACGACTTCCGGGAAGGTGTATCCGCCTTCCTGGCTAAGCGACCTGCAGCGTTCCAGGGGCGCTGAACGGCCTGTCCCCCCTTGCTGGCTGGGTATACAATACGTGATACGACGCCGGTTCGGCGTTCACAAGAACAGGGAGTTGGTCAATGACGACGACGCTCGACAAAGAAGAGGCCCTGCTGGCCAAGATCGCCCGCGGCGAAACGATCGAGTCCGCGGACGAGATGACGGATGAATACCGTCAGCACCTCGTGAACCTGATGACGATGCAGGCCGATTCGGAACTTGCCGGTGGTCTGGGGTACGTCCCCTGGATCGCCAAGGCGCCCGACCTGCATGAAAAGTTCATGGTCAGCATCATCGTCAAGGACGAGATGCGACACGCGACGGCCATGTACAAGCTTCTGGCGGATCTCGGGCTCGATACCGAGGCGCACGTCGCTCAGCATGACTACACGATGCGCATCGAGGATGGCGAGGCCAACATCGGTGCCGATCGCAAGGCGGAAGATGGACGCGTCAACATCTTCTATTACCCGATCGAGACCTGGGTCGACTTCATCATGTTCAATTTCTGCATGGACCGTGGCGCCGGCCACCAGCTCCACGACGTCCTGCAGTGTTCGTATGGCCCCTGGCGGCGCGAGATCCAGAAGATCTTCCGCGAGGAGATGGCCCACGTGAAGCACGGCGATGACTGGGTCAAGAAGCTCGCGCGCGATCCCGCCACGATGGACGAGTGCCAGGCGGGGCTCGACAAGTGGTATCTGCGCACGATGAACATCTTCGGTCGCCCGGGATCTCGCCGGAACGCCCTTTACCGCAAATTCGGTCTCAAGGTTCGTGACAACGACGAGGTTCGCCAGGCCTTCCACGACGATATCGCCCCCAAGGTCGCCGAGTGGGGACTGACTCTCCCGACCTGGCAGCCCACCTGGTAGGTGAACATGACCGTCATCGCCGTGGTCGGTGCCGGCACCATGGGGGCCGGCATCGCCCAGGTCGCGCTCGAGGCAGGTGCCGAGCGCGTCCTGCTCATCGATGCTTCCGGTCCTGTACTCGAGCGGGCTCGTGAACGGATCGCGTCGGGTCTCCGGCGCCGCCACGAGAAGGGGCAGCTGGCTCCCGGCGTCCTCGAGGAACTGGATACCCGGCTCGTTTGCGGGACACGCCTCGAGGATCTCGCGACGGTCGCTGATCGCCTCGAGGGGGTCGTGGAAGCTGTTCCCGAGCGACTCGAACTGAAGCTCGACGTCCTCGCCCGGATCGAGGCCCAGCTGGCTTCATCGACCTGGATCGGGTCGAACACCTCCAGTCTGCCCATCGCACGACTGGGGGCGGCCCTATCCGACCCCTCGCGCCTAGTGGGCATCCATTTTTTCAATCCGGTGCCCCTCATGCGCCTCGTGGAGATCATCCCGACGCCACGCACGCACCCCGACGTGCTCGAGCGTGTCCGGAGCTGGGTGGGGAGCCTGGGTAAACGGGGGCTCGAGGTCGGCGATACTCCGGGATTCCTGGTCAACCGAGTCGCACGTCCCTACTACCTCGAGACCCTGCGTCTCGTCGGTGAGGGGGTGACGGACATCCCGACGGCCGATCGCCTCATGCACCTGGGGGCAGGGTTCCGGATGGGCCCATTCACCCTGATGGACCTCATCGGTATCGACGTCAACCTGGACGTCACCCGATCGGTCTTCGAAGGTTTTGCCCAGGAGCCGCGCTTC
>JBEIFE010000316.1:0-3128 GCA_040382575.1 Candidatus Sericytochromatia bacterium | reverse complement strand
GTCCTCGACCTTGACGTCTTTGATCGGGCTGTCGGGCGCCGAGAACGCGTAACGATTCATCAGTGCCGTGACGCTGGCATCGTCCATACCGAACTGGCACGTGTGGATATGGATGGTGAAATCGTCGAGATTCGAGGGGACCAGAGGCTGCCCCGGACGATGGACACGTAGATCCGCGATCATCTCGGGTGTCGAGCCGACGATGGCATCGTCCATCCGATACATCAGGTTGCGGGCATAGAATTGCGTGATCGCGCCCTGATCCGGCGGCGGCGAACTTCCGGGAGGCACGACGGGTCGCGTTACGGTAGAGGGCGACGTCCCGCATGCCGAGACGGCCAGGACGACCGCAGCGACCAGTCCGGCTCGCGTGCTACCAGCAAGCGTGCGTGTCCTTTCGCGCTGCACGGGGCCTCCAGAAGACGAGGGGTGTTCAAGAGCCCTTATCGGCACTTACAGGCTTCGGCTGACGCGAAACTTCAAACGAAGATGAAGGATTGACCAAGACACGTCAATTCGCGATGGAGGTGGCGGCCTGGCGGACGAGATAGGCCTCGATGACCTCGACGAGTTCGGACCGGCTCCGCGTCTGGTTCACGGCCGCCCGGAGTTCAGCCGAACCCGCAAGCCCGCGGGTATACCAGGTGATGTGCTTGCGACTGTCCGCGAGCCCCTCCCGCTCCCCTTTCTCGGCGATCAGGATGTCCAGATGTCCCAGCGATACCTGGAGCTTCTCGCTCACCGAGGGTTCGGGCAAGATCTCCCCCGTGAGGGCTTAGTGCTTGATGCGCGGAATGATCCACGGGTTGCCCTGGGCACCGCGTCCGATCATGACCCCGGCCACCCCCGTCTGGCGCATGCGGTCCAGGGCCTGGACGGGGTCCGTGACATCTCCGTTTCCGATGACCGGGATGGAAACGGCCTCCACGACCTCCTGGATCTTGTGCCAGTCCGCCTTCCCCGAGTACATCTGGGAGCGCGTCCGTCCGTGTACGGTGATGGCGGCAACCCCGGCAGCCTCGGCCAGGCGGGCGATCTCGAGATAATTCTGGTGGTCGTCCGAGTACCCCAGGCGCATCTTGATGGTCACGGGGGTCTTCACGGCAGCCACCAGGGCCCTGAGGATCCGATCCAGCAGCTCAGGTTCCCGCAGCAAGGCCGAGCCGTCACAGGCCCCCGTGATCTTGGGAACGGGACAGCCGAGATTGAGGTCGATGACGGCAGCTCCCCAGGCCTCGAGCATCCGGGCAGCCTCGGCCATCACGTGGGGTTCGTGACCGAAGAGCTGATAGCCGAGCGGACGCAGTTCGGCAGGAATCGTGAGATCAGGGGGATCGGGACGCCGATGCATATTGACGAGCCCTACCGCGCTGAACATCTCGTGAAAAACCAGAGAATCGGCATCGTAGGCGCGCATCAGCCGGATGTACGGAAAATCGCACACCCCGCACATCGGTGCCAGGATGACGGGGCTCGGTACGTGAAGGGAACCGATCGCAAGGTGAGAAGCATTCCACGGTGCGCGCATGAGAACCATCCTAACATGGGGGGGAACGTGACCGATCGCATGGCGTCGCCCTCGCCGAACAGGTAGAGTGGAAAGCCCATCTCCCCTGGCCTTGCGCCGATCGGACAGGACGGAATCTCGTGAAGATCTACACCAAGAGCGGTGACCGCGGTCAAACCTCGCTGCTGTTCGGACAGCGGGTGTCGAAGAACCATCTCCGCGTCGAGGCTTACGGGACGGTGGACGAGGCCAGTTCCATGATCGGACTCGCGCTGGCCCAGATGCCCGAGCACACCGATCTCGAAGCGGTGCGCGAGACGCTCGTCACGACCCAGCAGGTCCTCTTCCACATCGGCGCTGAACTGGCCACCCCGTCAGGCCGTCGTCCCGGCTGGGAAGCAAGTGATGCCCACGTCCTGACGCTCGAACACGCCATCGACAGTCTCGAGGCCGGGATGCCCCCTCTGACGAGCTTCGTCCTGCCTGGTGGCAGCCCCTCGGGAGCCGCCCTGCACGTGGCTCGCACCGTGGCCCGGCGGGCCGAGCGCCTCGCCGTGACCCTGCAGGGCGAGGAAGCCCTGAATCCGGTGGTCGTGCCTTACCTGAATCGCCTCTCGGACTATCTTTTCGAGGCGGCGCGCTTCGTGAACTTCAAGCTGGGGGTGCCGGAACCGAAGGGGCCCGTGCCGCAAGGCCTCAAGGCGGCGGCCCGCGAGGCCGGTGAAATCGACGCGGATTCCTGAACCGCCCGATGCGCCACGTTCACCACGACGCGCTCGCGCTCCTGGACCGGTTGACGCAGGGGAGACTCGACCCTCCCGACTGGCAGAGAGTCTGCGTCCTGGCGCATCAGATCAGCCTGGCCCGGGCGATCGAGCATCTCGAGAGTCTCGACCGGCTGGACACCGGACGGATCCAGATCCTCCCCCACCAGGTGGAGACGGTCCTGGCCGTCCTGCAGCGAATGGGCGGTCGCGCCATCCTGGCCGACGAGGTCGGGCTCGGCAAGACCATCGAGGCGGGACTGGTCTTCAAGGAACTCGTCGTCCGGGGCCTCGTCCGACGAGCCCTGATTCTTGTCCCGGCCCCCCTCACGACCCAGTGGCAGGCCGAACTCTCCAGCAAGTTCGGTGAACACGTGGTCGTGGGCGATCGGTCCCGGGATCCTGCCTTCCGTGGCTGGGAGGCCCATGACCGGATGGTCGTCTCGCTCGATACGGCCAAGCTTCCCCAGCACGCCGAGACGCTCACCTCGCTCGACTGGGATCTCGTGATCGTGGACGAGGCACACCGCCTCAAGAACCCCCAGACGACCGCTTACGGCTTCGTGAAGGGATTGCGCTCCAGGTTCAAGCTCTTCCTTTCGGCAACGCCCATCCAGAACTCGCTATTCGAACTGTTCCATCTCGTGAACCTGCTCTCGGAGGGTTCGATGGGCACCCTGGATGCGTTCAAGGGCCGGTTCATCGAAGATGCCCGTGGACGGGTCCTTCGCGACGCCGAGGGCCTTTCGGCGCTACTCCGTCGGGTCATGGTGCGGCACCGCCGTACCGAGGTGGGGCTCCGGTTCGTGGAACGCCGGGTCGAGACCTTTCGGCTCGCACCGACACCCGCGGAACTG
>JBEIFE010000315.1:0-3132 GCA_040382575.1 Candidatus Sericytochromatia bacterium | reverse complement strand
GACGATCCGACCTGCCGTGAGGTCGATCGGGTCCTGCGCCGGATCGTGATACAGCACCTGCCCGTGATCGAGTTCCCTCAGCGTCCACAGGAGGCGATCGCCCCCGGTGGTAGCGGGGCCATCGAACTCGACGATGATGTGCTTCCCCTGCTCGAGCAAGGTACGGACCTGGTTCCAGTCCGTCGTCTCCGTGGGCTCGACCCCCAGCAAGTGGGTGAGCATCACCCGGGTTTCATCCAGCTGAGTCATCCGGATTTCGTCCTTTCGGATGGTTGGTAAGCGCTCAGGAAAGGTCACCTCGACGCCGACTCCGCTGGCCGACATGTTGCACAATACCCTGCTCGTAAAGTCTCATATCTGCGCGTCAGCCGACACCGGTCAGCGGGGCCGAAAGAAGATGATGAACCCCACAGCAGCACCGATGAACAAGCTTGCACCGATCCGATTGATCCAGAGAACACTATCCCGGGCATGCCGGGCACGGTCGAGCAGGTCGCGCGATGAATGGCTGCCCGTCATCGCGAGGGCCAACCGTTCCCCCGAGCTATCGGACCAGCTGGTCAGGCGCCCATCCGAATACTGGGCCACCACCGAAACCCTCCCCGGTGCGATCCGGGTCCACCGCAGGCGCCGATCGCCCTGTTCCGGCCAATCCGGGTTTGCGCCGATGTAGTAACCGTCCGGTATCTCCACGTATTCGGTGGCTGGAAACCCCTCGGGCCATCGGCCGGTACCGTGCGGGACGTATACGATCTCACCCTCGCCAAGCGCCGCCAGGACGGAGGCATCGACCGGAACGTGCTCGAGAGTTGCGCCACGCGCCGCGAAGCCTGCGGAGTACAAGGGATCGGCCACCCATTGCAGCGTCGAGCCGCGCGGACGTCCTGCGGAACGGTTCTTGACGCACACCTCGGCATTCCGTCTGAGGTACACGCCGGGGATGGTGAAACCGAATTCGTAATCGACCGCCTCGCTGCCCGTGAGCTGTCCATCGATATGAAGGTAACTCCCTTCCGGCCACGTGAAGCCGATCACGGGATAGACCGTCTGGACCTGCTGCTGAGCCTGTTCGACCAGTCCGGAATGACTGGCTCCCTGGAGCTCGCCGGAAATCAGATGCCAGAACCCCGTGAAGCCGAACACCAGACCGAAAACCAGGCGAACGACGAACAGATGCGTCCGGGGGAAAGTTCCTCTGCTCATGCGACCGGGTGCGGCACAGGACCGAACAGGGCGCCGTCCACGAATGCCAGTTCGTCGAGCAAGTCAGTGGGCGCCGCGAAGTGGGCACGGGCCGTCTCGAGGAAAGCCCCGTAAAACCACCGCTGGGAGTCGGCGTCTCCATTGAAGCGCGCCCAGACCGTGTCGGGATTCCTGCGGAAATCAGCGAGCGTGGCGCGAGCGTTGTGGAGCTTGTCGGCCGAAGCGATGAGCAAGGCTTCGCGGGACATCCGGCTGACGTGGTCGAGGTAAGCGAGCTTGCGTTCCTTCCAGGGCGGCTTGGGCTGAACCGCGGTTTCGGTGACCTCGGAGACGATGGATGCGACGCGATCGCCGTAGCGTTCGGCGATGAGGCGGAGGGTGGGTGTCCCGCCCTGGTCCTCGACGGCGTCGTGGAGGAGGGCGGCGATCGCCGTGTCCTCATCGCCGCCGTGGTCGATGACGGTCCCGGCCACGATGAGCAGGTGGCCCAGGTAGGGGATGTCGGTGCCCTTCCGGCACTGGTCGCGGTGAAGGTCGGCGGCCAGGGCGAGGGCGGAGTTAAGACGGTCACTTTGCAAGTCTGGCCTCCTCGTAGAGTTGCTGCAGGACCCACTGCCAGGTACGCAATGAACGCTCACGGTCGGCGATCTTATCGGGATTCGAGCTCGTCTTGATGCCTTTTCCATGCACATAGGGCCACCAGCCCCCGGGCAAGTCCCATTGAAAATTACCCCTGATGGACGGAATGATACCCAAGTGTCGAAGTCGTTCTTCGTGGATACCTTGCCAGAGCACCGTGTGGTCCAGTTTTTCTCCCGTAGTCGCGGCAATGTGACGCCTGATCCGCTTGACCGTTAGCGATTCTTCCCGGAACAGGAATTCACGCGTGGCCGAGGTGGCCGGGAGGATGGCAGTCTCGCTGCCTCTGCCTCTGAAAAATTCGATAATGATGTGCGTGATGCCCTCGAAGATGCAGATCTCGGTGGATTGGGTCCGGTCCCCCGGTCGGATGTCGGATTCATCCAGAAAGGCCACCGAGTTCGGGTCTAGGTCCTCGAGGTCAAGGTCCTCGCGAGCTTTGGGCGGGAGCAGGATTCGCAGATCCAGAAAGCTGTCCTGGTAGTTGCTCCAGAAAGCGCATCGCCGCTTGATCTGGTTCAGTTCAGGGTCGGGCCAGATTCCCTGGTACTGCGTCAGAAGCTTATCGACCAGCCGCTGGAAGTCTCGGTACGTCAGAGCCCCCAGCAGATCCCGTAGAACCTTGCGCATCTGGGGGTCGAGTGCCAGATTCTCTTCTCGACCCGGACCGCAGAACTCCTTGATCCACCGTATCAGGGGAGGCATGCCGTCGATGAGGGTTGGGGGGAGTTCCCGCAGAATGCGGTGGACGGCCTCTCGTCTTTCCATCGGGCCGAGGTCTTCGAGACATTGCACCATCCACGGTGCCTCCCCCGGCTGCCGGCTTTTCAGGAATTTCGTCAGACACAAGGGATAGGCCGCCCGCACCTTCCGTAGATCCGGATTGAGCCGATATGCCGAGACCAGGGCGCGCGGGCTGATGCCCCGGGCCCGGGCCAGATTTGCCAGTCGCGCATCGGAACCGTCCCCCCCGATCAGACAGTCCACGACCGCGATGGTATCGGGTTCGATACTGGCTAGCTGCGCGCGAATACCCCGGAATGCCTCGCAGAGTGCAGGGTCGAGCTTACCGGGATCGTCCACTTCACGGGTCAACCTCAGAAGCATGAGCGCTCTGAAGGCCGGATTTTCCGTACACCATTCCCAGATCGCACGCGCTGTATGTGTCGCTTCATCCGGGGACCAGGTATGGCGATCGCGAAGCACGAGTAACCACTCACCCAACTGGATCGAGTCCAGGGAGCCGTTCAGGACGAGCGTGCGCAGTTCTTTCACGTTACGGATACGCGT
>JBEIFE010000314.1:0-3145 GCA_040382575.1 Candidatus Sericytochromatia bacterium | reverse complement strand
GGCCGCCCGCTTCGTCGCCGAACTTGCCACCGAGCTCGGCATCCCCGCCGTCGCCCACGGCTCGACGGGCGCCGGAAACGACCAGATCCGCTTCGACCTGGCCCTGCGCGTCCTGGCACCCGAGCTCGAGGTCATCGCGCCCATCCGCACCCACGGCCTGACCCGCGCCCAGGAGACCGACTACCTGCGCGAGCGCGGCTACGCCGTCTCGGAGGCCACGCGCGACTACTCGATCAACGTCGGTCTGCTGGGCACGACGATCGGCGGCAAGGAGACGCTCGGCACCCTGGGCGTCCCCGCCGAATCGGCTTACACCATGACCGTCGCGCCCGAGGCGGCCCCCACCGAGCCCGAGACCGTCCAGATCACCTTCGTGAACGGCCTGCCCGTCGCCCTCGATGGCCAGACCTTCGAGAGCGGCGTGGCCCTCATCCAGGCACTCAACCGCCGGGCCGGCCGCCACGGCATCGGGCGCGGCGTGCACCTGGGCACCACCGTGCTCGGCATCAAGGGGCGCGTGGCCTTCGAGGCGCCCGCGCTCGTGACGCTGATCCAGGCCCACCAGGAGCTCGAGAAGAGCGTTCTCACGAGCCGCCAGATCTTCTGGAAGGCCCAGCTGGGCACCCTCTACGGCGACATGCTGCACGAGGGGCTCTACTTCGACCCCGTCATGCGCGACCTCGAGGCCGTCCTCGATTCGGCCTCGCAGGTGGTGGCGGGCACCGTCCACGTGAAGCTCGGCCACGGCCACGTCACGCTGCTGGGCTCGACCAGCCCCCATTCCATGATGGCCCACGACGTGGCCGTCTACGGCGAGCAGAACGCCTACTGGAACGGCCGCGACGCCGAGGGCTTCAGCCGCCTCTACGGCCTCGAGGGGCTCATCGCCGCCCGGGCGAAGCGCAAGGGAGAGCACCGTGATCGCGTCGGAGTCTGACGTCATGGCCCACTACTACGACACCTCCGAGCTCTCGCGCGGCCAGCTCGAGCAGCTGCTGACGCTCGCCGGCCGCATGAAGGCGGGCGAGGCCCTGAAGACCCCCGGCAAGAAGCTCGGGATGCTCTTCTTCAACCCGTCCCTGCGGACGCGCATGTCGTTCGAGGTGGCGATGGCCAACCTCGGCGGCCACGCCATCGTGTTGCAGGCCGGCAAGGACTCCTGGACCCTCGAGTTCGACGACCGCGTGATCATGAACGGCTCCACCCAGGAGCACGTGCGCGAGGCGGCCCGCGTCATCTCGCGCTACGTCGATGCGCTCGCGATCCGCTCGTCCGAGCTCATGACGACGGGCGCCCAGACCGTCGAGGCCGCCGGCTGGATCGAGCAGCGCGCCGACCACGTCCTGCGCAGCTTCATGCGCCACGCGACGGTGCCGGTCATCAACATGGAGAGCAACCTGTACCACCCCTGCCAGGGCCTCGCAGACGGCATGACCATGCGCGAGAAGCTCGGCGATCTCCGGGGCAAGAAGGTCGCGCTGACCTGGTCCTACCACCCCAAGGCGCTGCCGCTGGCCACGCCGCCCACGCACCTGCTGATCGCGGCGGTGCTCGGGGCCGAGGTGCACCTGGCGCATCCCGAGGGCTTCGACCTCGATTCCGAGGTCATGGGTCGGGCGCACGAGCTCGCTTCGGAGAACGGCGGGAGCCTCGCCGTCACGCACGTCCAGGACGAGGCGATCGCCGATGCCGACGTCGTGATCGCCAAGAGCTGGGCCTCGCTCGAGCTGTTCGGCCGCTGGGTCGCCGAGAAGCAGGTCCGCGAGACGCACCAGGACTGGATCGTCACCATGGACCGCATGGCGCGCACCAACCGCGGCCACTTCATGCACTGCCTGCCCGTCCGGCGCGGCGTCGAGGTCACGGCCGAGGTGCTCGACAGCGATCGCTCCTGGGCGATCGACGAGGCCGAGAACCGGCTGTGGGCCCAGCAGGCGCTGCTCCACGCCCTCTTCACCGGTGGGTTCGGAGCGGGAGGGGTCAGCGCCTGATGGACGTCTTCCTGAACAAGATCGGCTCCATCACGCGAAACATCCCGCTGCCCCACATGGTGCAGCTCACGGACACCATCTCCGCCGAGGCGGGCACGGTGCTGGCCGTCGAGGTCCTGGCCGAGAAGCACGTCTACAACCAGATCGAGCTGACGTCGGGCCGCCTCGCCACGATCATGAAGGGCGACGTCCTGGGCGTGTGCCTGGGCGCCCGGCGCGCGCTCCGGGGCTTCGTGGGCGACGTGCCCGAAACGGTCGCGGTGGGTGACGTCATCCACCTCCTGAACATGGGCGGCGTGGTCGGCACCTGCACCGGCGGCAGCACCCACGAGGTCGGAGAGCCCCTGCCCGTGCGCGTCCTGGGCGGCATCCTGTACCGGGGGACGCCCGCGCGCATCGGCGACTTCCGCAAGGTCGAGTGGGCCGAGCACCTGGAGGTCCAGGCCCCGCTCATCCTGGTCTCGGGCACCTGCATGCACGTCGGCAAGACGGCCACGGTCTGCGAGCTCATCAAGCAGTTCACGGCCCACGGCCTGAAGGTCGGCGCCGGCAAGCTCACGGGCGTCTCGCTCGCGCGGGACAGCGCCCACATGACCGACCACGGCGCCATCAGCGCCTACGATTTCACGGACGCGGGCCTGCCCTCGACCACCGATCGCCGCCACGCCGTGGCCGTGGCCAAGGGCATCCTGAATGCGCTCGACCGCTCGCGACCGGACGTGCTCGTCATCGAGATGGGCGACGGCCTGATGGGCGGTTACGGCGTCCGCGAGATCCTCGAGGACCCCGAGATCCAGGCCGCCACGCGCGCGCATGTCCTCTGCGCCGGCGACCCGGTCGGGGCGCAGGGAGGCCGTGACTTCTGCGCGCGGCTCGGATTGCCCGTGGACCTCGTGACGGGGCCCGCCACCGACAACTCGGTCGGCACCGACTTCGTGCGCGACGAGCTCGGGCTGCGCACGGCCAACGCCCGCCGTGAGGGCGCCCGCCTGTACGAGCTGGTGAACGAGACGCTGCTCGCGCGCCTCACGCGCGAGGAGGTCGAGGCATGACGGCCCCCCTGAAGGTGGGCGTCTGGGGCGCGACGGGCTATGCCGGCGCCGAGCTGCTGCGCCTGGGCCTCGCGCATCCGGGCATCGACTTCGTGCACCTGG
>JBEIFE010000313.1:0-3151 GCA_040382575.1 Candidatus Sericytochromatia bacterium | reverse complement strand
GCACGTATGCCGCTGACCACGAGCGAATCGTCCTCTTCGTCGGTCGCATGGTCCACGAGAAGGGGGCCCAGATCCTCATCGAGTCCGTGCCTCATGTCGTGTCACGAGTCGGTGATGTTCGCTTCGTCGTGGTCGGCAAGGGGGGGTTCCTCGACGAACTCAAGGCCAGGGCGCGCGCCCTGGGCGTGGATCGCTTCATGACCTTCACCGGTTACGTGGATGACGATACCCTGTTGCGACTCTACCGGGTGGCAGACGTCGACGTGGTTCCCAGCCTGTACGAACCGTTTGGCATCGTGGCTCTGGAAGGCATGGCCGCGCGGCTTCCCACCATCGTCGCTTCGACGGGGGGGCTTGCCGAGATCGTCGACCATCTGCAGACGGGGCTCACGACCTATCCTGGGAACCCGGATTCCCTGGCCTGGGCCATCCGTGAAGTTCTGCTCAATCCCGGCCTCGCGCATGATCTGGGCGTCCGGGCCTTCGACAAGGTCCAGGCCGTGTTCAACTGGCAGATCATCGCCCGACAGACGGTGGCCGTTTACGAACGGACGCTCGCGATCGCCTGATGTCTGAATGGCTGGAAGGGCCGGACTCACGACTTTCTGCCTGTCCCCATGTCAACAATCCGTGCTACCATCAGGGTGGTCAATCCTGCGTGGTGCTGGAATGTCGGCCGTGTTGAGGTTCCCACCCATCTTGCCTCGATGAGGAGTGCGTGATGAAGGCTGTGCTGATGGCAGGCGGGTCCGGGACCCGGCTGCGCCCCTTGACCTGTGATATCCCGAAGCCGATGGTTCCCATGCTCAATCGCCCGATGGCGGAGCACATCATCGGCTTGCTGAAACGCCACGGCATCACCGAGATCCTGGTCACCCTCTACTATCTTCCCCAGGTGATCCAGAATTACTTCGGAGATGGTCGCGATTTCGGCGTTCGCATCACCTATTCCGTCGAGGAGAAGATGCCCCTCGGCACGGCCGGTTCCGTCAAGGCGATCGAGAACTTCCTCGACGACACCTTCATCGTGATCTCCGGTGACAGCTTGACGGACCTCGATCTGACGGCAGCCCTCGACTACCACCGACGGAAGCAAGCGCAGGCGACGATCGTCCTGCATCGGGTCGAAAACCCACTCGAGTTCGGAGTCGTTATCACCGACGAAGAGGGCCGGATCGAGCGCTTCCTGGAGAAGCCTTCCAGTTCGGAAGTCTTCTCCGATACGATCAACACGGGTATCTACATCCTCGAACCGGAAGTCCTGTCCCTGCTCGAACCCGATCGCGAGTTCGACTTCTCCAAGGATCTCTTCCCGATGCTCCTGCATCGTCGGGACCCGCTGTACGGGTACATCGCAGAAGGTTACTGGGAAGACGTCGGTAACTTGCAGGCCTATCGTCAGGCCCATTACGACATCCTCGAGGGCAAGGTCAAGATCGACATGCCCTATCCCGAGCGTGAGCCCGGCATCTTCGTGGGCGAGGGCACCGTCATCCATCCCTCTGCCCGACTCAGCGGACCGCTCGTGATCGGGAACCACTGTCAGATCGGCGAAAAAGTCACGCTCAGTCCCGGCACGGTCCTCGGGGATAACGTCATCGTGCGAGCGGGGGCCAGTCTGAAGCGCCCCGTCGTCTGGCAGAATGCGTACCTGGGAGAGCATATCGAACTCAGGGGCTGCGTGATCGGCAAGAACACGGGCGTCAAGCGTGGCGCGGAGGTCCTCGAGGGGGCCATCGTTGCCAACGATTGCATCGTGGGTGAAAGTGCGATCCTCAAGCCCAACGTCAAGGTCTGGCCCAACAAGACCATCGAGACGGGGGCGACCGTCACGGCCAGTCTCATCTGGGGCGCATCCGCTCAACGGACCCTGTTCGGAGCATCCGGAGTCCGCGGACTCGTCAACATCGAGATCAGTCCCGAATTTGCCGTCAAGCTCGGCGCCTCGTATGGGGCGACCTTGCCGCCAGGGGCCTCCGTTGCCGTCAGCCGGGATGGTTCGCAGGCGGCTCGCATGATCAACCGTGGCCTGATCTCTGGACTCATGAGCGTCGGAATCAACGTCGTGAATCTCGAGATGGCTGCCATGCCCGTGGCCCGGTTCCAGGTTCCGACTCTGGGGGTCCAGGGCGGTGTTCATATTCGCATCTCCCCCGAGCATCCGGACATCTGTCAGATCGAGTTTCTCGATCGGGGCGGCCTCAACATCTCCAAGGCGACCGAGAAGAAGATCGAGGCCAACTACTTCAAGGAAGACTTCAGACGGGTCCAGATTTCCGAGATCGGGGACATCTCGTTCCCGGCGAGGGCAGCAGAATACTACAAACAGGGCTTCCGTCAGGCGGTTTCCATCCCGACGGGCAGAACGGGCCGCAAGCTCAAGATTGTCCTCGACTACGCGTTCTCGATCGCGAATCCCATGCTTCCGGGCATCCTCGGTGAACTCGAGATCGAGGTCATCGTTCTGAATGCCCATCTCCGTGCCGTCATGCCGAATGCCGAGGAGCGCAGCGTCCTCATTGACCAGCTGGCCGAGGTGACACAGGCTCTGCGAGCCGATTTCGGTGTCCAGATCGATGCCAATGGCGAGCGCGTGACGGTCGTGGATGAGCGCGGTCGTATTCTCGACGGTGAGCGATTGACGGCCACGCTGGCCCACCTGTTCCTGTCCGCGTCACCCGGGAGAGTGGTCGCCGTGCCGGTCACGGCATCGGAGGTCATCGAGCGTATCGCCGTGCTACACGGTGGTAAAGTCATCCGCACCAAAGCCAATCCGCGCGCCCTGATGGAGGTCGCTCATCAGGAAAAGGTCCTGTTTGCAGGTACCGCGGGGACCTACATCTTCCCCATCCTGCATCCGGGCTTCGATGGAATGCTCGGTGTTGCGAAGATCGCCGAATCGCTCATCCTGCTCGGCAAATCCCTGTCCCAGGTCGAGCAGGAATTGCCGGACTTTCACCACCTGCATGACGCCGTGGATTGTCCGTGGGAACACAAGGGTACGGTGATGCGTCGCCTGGTGGAGGGCAACAAGGATCGGACCATCGAGCTCCTGGACGGCGTGAAGGTTCGCCACGGTCAGGATTGGGTCCTGGTCTTGCCGGATCCGGTCGAGCCCATCATTCATGTATATGCGGATGCCCGCTCGGCG
>JBEIFE010000312.1:0-3156 GCA_040382575.1 Candidatus Sericytochromatia bacterium | reverse complement strand
CGACGATCTCTTCGTCACCAACACCCGCATCCTGCGCGAGGGCATCGAGGCAGGGGTTGCCAATTCGATCCTGATCAAGGTGAATCAGATCGGCTCGCTCACGGAAACGCTCGCAACCATCGAGCTGGCGCGGCGTGCCGGTTACGGCGTCATTCTGTCTCACCGTTCCGGTGAGACAGAAGATTCGACGATCGCGGATCTGGCGGTGGCCACCAATGCGGGTCAGATCAAGACGGGATCGGCATCGCGGTCCGATCGCGTCGCCAAGTACAACCAGTTGCTCCGGATCGAGGAAGAGCTTGGCGAAGGCGCCGTCTTTCCTGGCCGCGATGCCTACATGCACGTGCGCTGAAGCGGACCATCGAGATGAGTGGACACAAGAGCACCAAGATCGTAGCCACGCTCGGTCCCAGTACGGCTTCGGACGAGATGGTCCGTCGCATGATCCTGGCCGGGGTGGATGTCTTCCGTATCAATTTCTCTCACGGTTCACACGATACTCATCGTGAGACCATCGATCGCGTCCGGAGAATGGCGTCTGAGCTGGACCGCTTCATCGCGATCCTGCAGGACATCCAGGGCCCCAAGATCCGGATCGGTCAGGTCCGAGATGGTCAGGTCATGCTCACGCCCGGTCAGACTTTCATCCTGACGACCGAACCCCTCGAGGGGAACGAGCAGATGGCCTCGGTGGATTACCCCCGTCTGACGGAGGATATCCTTCCGGGTCGTAAAATCCTCCTGGATGATGGCAACCTCGAACTGCAAGTCGTCGAGGTGAAGCCAGAGTGTCTCGTCACGCGCGTCATGGTCGGTGGACCGTTGAAGCCCCGCAAGGGCGTCAACTTTCCCGGTTCACCTCTGAAGATCTCCGTCCTCACGGACAAGGATCGAGCCGACCTGGCCTTCGGTGCCAAGATGGGTGTGGATCTCGTCGCGGCGAGCTTCGTCCAGCAAGCGTCCGATGTTCTCGAGGTCAAGGAAGAGCTTTCGAGGTATGGCAAGCGGACTCCCGTCATCGCCAAGATCGAGCGTCGTGAGGCCGTGCAGGCGCTTCAGGATATCGTGAATGTCGCAGACGGGGTGATGGTCGCGCGTGGCGACCTCGGGGTCGAGATTCCGGTCGAGGATGTGCCCGTCGTCCAGAAAGAGATCATCCGGATCTGCAATCTGGCGGGCAAGCCCGTCATCACGGCGACCCAGATGCTTGATTCCATGATTCACAATCCGCGTCCGACGCGCGCCGAAGCGTCTGACGTCGCCAATGCGATCCTGGATGGTACCGATGCCGTCATGTTGTCCAACGAGACGGCTGCGGGTTCCTATCCGCTCGAAGCCGTCGAGACGATGGCGCGCATCGCGCTCACGGTCGAGCGCAGCCTCACGCCGGGCGAGCGTCCGGAGCTCGAGGGCGATTATCAGCGTCCTGTTCAGGATGCGATCTGTCATGCCGCAACCCGGATGGTTCCGGAACTCAACGCAGCGGCCATTCTCACGGCGACCTATTCGGGTGCGAGTGCTCGTCACGTCTCCAAGTACCGTCCGCCCTGTCCGATCATCGCAGCCTCTTGCTTCGAGGAAGTCTGTCGCCAGCTGGCGCTCGTCTGGGGAGTGGTTCCCCTGCTCGTGGGCGAGAACGATGATATCGAGAAACTCTTCTCCGAGGCCGTCGTTCAGGCCACTCGTGTCGGATTGATCGCTCCCGGTGAACTGGCCATTCTCGTGGCCGGTGTCCCGATGGGCGAGGCTGGTACGACCAACTCTATCCAGGTCGAGGTCATCACGAGCATCATCGCGCGTGGCATGGGTCTCGGTCAGCGTCCGCTCAGCGGTATCGCACGTGTGGCGCGTACCCCGGCTGAAGCCTTGCAGAAGATCGCGCCAGGCGACATCCTGGTTTGTCGTCACACGGACGCCGAGTGGACTCCAGCCATGGAACTCGCAGCCGGAACGGTTGTCGAGGCCGGGGGGCTCACATCCCATGCGGCTATCGTCTCACTCGAGCTCGGTAAGCCCGTCGTGCTCGGAACGGCAGATCTCGGTCGGATCGAGGATGGCTCTACCATCACGCTGGATCCTACCCGTGGGCTCGTGCTCGCAGGTCAGGTGAAGATCTAGTCGCGATTTTCACTCGGGACAGGCCCGGGACGCCGTTCGGCGTCCCGGGCCTGTCGTTATTCGTGAGTGAGTGGGCGGCATGATACAATTGCGATCCAGCTTTTCTGGAGAGACCGCGTGTGTCTCTCGACATGAGGAGAATGCAATGATGCTTTCGTCCACCCCTTCCTCCCTGCAAGTTCCCGCCGTGGATCGTGCTCCGGGCCAGCTCGAGCGTGCCATCGTCAACGATGTCGTCACCGTGGTTGAGGCTGCAGCTCTCGCCGCGGGTCGTCTCATGGGCCAGGGCAACAACCGTGAAGCCGACCAGGCGGCAACGGAGGCCATGCGTACCACGCTCAATCAACTCGATCTCGCCGGTACCATCGTCATCGGGGAGGGGGAACGTGATGAAGCGCCCATGCTCTACATCGGTGAAAAAGTCGGGACGTGGTCCCAGGGGTGCCCCGAGATCGACATCGCCGTCGATCCGCTTGAGGGGACCAACCTCGTGGCCAAGGGATTGCCCAACTCGATTGCCGTGATGGCCGTTTCGGGTCGCAACGGTCTTTTCCATGCCCCGGACACGTACATGGAAAAGCTGATCGTCGGCCCCGCGGCTGCGGGCAAGGTGGATATCACCGCGCCCGTGAAGACCAATCTTGCCATCATCGCGATGGCGCTCCGGAGAGAGATTTCTGACCTCACGATCGTGATTCTCGACCGGGAGCGTCACCTCCCTCTCATCGAGGAAGTCCGATCTGCCGGTGCTCGAATCCGATTGATCGGCGATGGTGACGTCTGTGCAGCCATCTCGGCAGCCGTTCGAGGTACTGCCGTTCACGCCGTCATGGGGATCGGTGGGGCGCCCGAAGGGGTTCTGGCAGCTGCTGCGATGCGTTGTCTGGGTGGTGAAATCCAGGCCCGGATCAAGCCGCGTAATGAGTCCGAGGTCGAGCGATGCAGACGCATGGGCATCGACCTCGACAGGGTTTATTTCACCCAGGATCTGGCACCCGGTGACGATATTGTCTTTGCGGCCACCGGCATCACCGAAGG
>JBEIFE010000311.1:0-3160 GCA_040382575.1 Candidatus Sericytochromatia bacterium | reverse complement strand
GGTGTCTCGTTGTCCCAGCTGAACGGAACTTCGCCCGGCCATGCCCCCAGACGGGCCGTCCCTGCGGGGATCTCGACCACGTGCGGAGGGGGGGCCTCCGACAGTTCGGACTCCAGGACGCCGGCCAGGGGCGTCTTGCGGTCGGGCGGGAGCTGCTGCACGAGGTACATGAGCGTCTCGTGGTGCATGGCCTCGTGCTCGAGCAAGATATGGAGCACGTGGCCGTCCTGCAGGGGGCCGGGCAGGTCCTGCATGGTGGTGGCCCCGGCGAGCAGGTCGCTCAAACGTTCCTCGACCTGCCGGGAATAGGCCTGCACCTCGGCCCGGGATGGCCAGGCCTCGCGTTCCGGCGTGCCCTGCACGGTGGCCGGGTCGATGCCGCGGGCGAAGAGATCGTCGAAGGCCGGGTGAAACGACGCTTGACCCAGCACCTGGCGAAAGCAGGCATTCCAGTTGAACGCGTCGAGGTGTCCCTCGTAGAAAAGAAACGGATGGCGCAGCGGGATCGGGCGATCGAGAAAAGCGTCCTCGTGGATGCACGCGAAAATGGCACGGGAACGCATGCGAAGCCGGCGAAACTCCGCGAGGAGAGTCGCCGGCTCGAGGGGGCGAGGCAAAGTCGGGTCGGCCATCAGGCCGTGACGAGGCCCAGATGCCGGTCGATGAGGGCGTTCGCCGCCTCGGGATGCGCCTTGCACTCGAGCAGCGCCCGCAGGAGGAGCGGGGCCACGATCGTCGCATCGGATTCGATCACGAACATCGGGGTGTCTTCCGTGAGCTTGTCCCAGGTGATCTTCTCGTTGGGCGTCGCCCCCGAGTACGACCCGTACGACGTCGTCGAATCGCTGATCTGGCAGAAGTAGGCCCAGGGCTTCACGCCTTCCTGCAGGTCGTACTTGATGGACGGCACGACGCAGATGGGGAAGTCGCCCGCGATGCCCCCGCCGATCTGGAAGAAGCCGACGCCCTCGCCCTCGGACAGCACCTGGTAGCGGTCATAGAAATCGGCCATGTACTCGATGCCCGACTTCACGATGCTGGCCTGGCATTCGCCGGTCTTCACGTAAGAGGCGAAGATGTTGCCGAAGGTTGAATCCTCGGCGCCCGGCACGACGATCGGCAGGTTGGCGCGGGCCGCGGCCAGGAGCCAGCATTCGTCGGCGTTGCCCTCGTGGGCCGAGGCCGGGATCGCCTGGATCGTCTCGTAGAAATACTGGTGCCAGAAGCGGCGATCGCCCTTGCTGGACGCCTCCTGCCACATGGGGACGACGATCTTCTCGACGGCGCGGAAGGCCTCGTCCTCGGGGATGCTCGTGTCCGTCACGCGGCGCATCCGCTGCTCGAGGATGCGGGTGTCGTCCTGCTTCGTGAGGTAGCGGTAGTCGGGGAAGTCCTTGTAGCTGTGGTGGGCCACCAGCCGGAACAGCGACTCCTCGAGATTGGCACCCGTGACCGACAGGCCGTGGATGAGACCGGCCCGGATGGCCGGAGCCAGCGTGATCCCGAGCTGGGCCGACGACATGGCGCCCGCGACGGCCCAGAACATCTTTCCGCCCCGCTCGACGTGGCGCCAGTAGGCCACCAGCGCGTCGCGCGTCGCGCGGGCGTTGAAGTTCTTGTAGTTGCCGAGGATGAACTCGAGGATGGGCAGCTCGGGATGGGACATGGGACGACCTCCAGTGTGCGTCATGGCATGTTCGGACGAGCGCGAACGGGTGTCAACGACGGACGGTCGTCAGCACTCGAGGCGCTTCTCGAAGATGTAGTGGGGCAGTCCCACGCTCACGAACTCTTCGCTGGTCTGGATCCAGCCCTCGCGACGGTAGAAGTCACCGGCCGTCTTCCGGCCGTTGCACCAGACGAGCTCGAACCCGCGTGCGCGGGCGGTTTTCTCGAACACAGCGAGGATACGGGCCCCGATGCCCTGGCTGCGGAGACCGTCGCCGACGGCCATGCCGCGCAGCTGGTAAGCCGGGGCGCTCGTGCCGGGCCGGGGGACGACCAGTCCGGTGGCACACCCGACGACGGTCTCGCCATCGAGGGCAGCCAGGTGGAAGGTGGTGGGCTCGTCGTCGCCGGGATACACCGAGGCCTCGAACGGGTGTCCGTGCCGGAGGATGTCGTGACGGAGCGGGAAGATGCGGTCGACGGGAACTTCCTGGATGATCACACGCGTTCCTTTTCCCGAGAGGGATTGCCCGTACCGGGCGCACGAGTTCCGGGTTGACGATGCAAGGCGGCTTCCAGACCCGCCTGAGCATCGAGGAGCGCCAGGTCACGGAACGAGGGCTCCTCTCCCCTGGTCATACGGGCCCGGATCCGCGCGCAGCGCTGGTTGACGTCCAGGCGCACGGCCCAGCGCACCACGTGGGTGGCCCAGGGGTAATGCTTCCGAGCCAGGAGGACGGTCCCGGCAAATCCTTCGCGGATGGCGCGAACCAGGACCTCTCGATCCGAGCGGGTGGCGACTCCCTCGTGGTGGTACACGTGCACCCATGTGGCGCAATCGAGCTGCCAACCGGCCCTTCTGAGCCGCCACGAGAGGTCGAGATCCTCGTTGTAGAAGAAGAAGTCCTCGTCGAGCCAGCCGACGGCATCCAGGGCCTCGCGGCGCAGCAGGAGGCAGGTTCCGGGAAGCCATGACAGGCGAACGCGGCCATCACGGCGCCTGTGCCAGGGGGGCATCGGTGGACCCTGCTCTCGACCGTCCGGCCAGTGCGTCAGAGGCGAGAGGGCACCGAGCCGGGGTGCGGAGTCGAACTCGTGTACCAGGGCTTCCAGGGATCCCGGCGGCATCGTCACGTCCGAGTTGAGCAAGAGCACGTGACGGCTATCCAGGGCCTTGCCGCCCGCGTTGCATGCCGCGGCGAAGCCGAGATTCTCGGAGTGCCGGATGATCCGGACTTCCGGAAATTGAGCCTCGACGCGCGCGACGCTGGCGTCGGTCGAGGCGTTGTCCACCAGCACCACGGCATGGATGAGGCTTCCGGCCGCGAGCTTCAGCGCCGCGAGGGTCCCGGGCAGGACGGACTCCCCGTTCAGGTTGGGTATGACGATGGCGACATCGACGTTCATGTCGACGGGACGACTGGAACTGGACATATCAGGTACCCTACCACAGGCGAACGCGGTCCCCGGGAGCCCGGTAGAGGCGATCGCC
>JBEIFE010000310.1:0-3165 GCA_040382575.1 Candidatus Sericytochromatia bacterium | reverse complement strand
CAACCGCGAGCAGGGCAATCCAAACTACCCGCTTCCTGCGGACTACGATGAACTGACCGACGCGGGACAACGGCAAGCCCGTGTCAACGCATGCCGTCAGTGGTTGCTTCCCGAAGACGATCCGATGATGCGCGGTGAGAACCTCGTGTCGTCCGTGTGGTGGTTCGACCGTTACTACCTTTCGCCTGACGAAGACGCCGACTTCAACCCGTTGTTCTACGACGATCAGCCCTTGGAAACCCCTGAGTTCCACTGGGTCCTGCTGCGTCAGTGGGCCTCGTACCGCATGACCGCCGCAGTGGCCCCTCGTGGTTCCGCGAAGTCGTACCTGAATTGCAAGGACATGCTGCTGCGGCTCATCACCAGGCCTGCATATTCGTTTGTATATGCAACGTCCACGCATCCGAATGCCCGCGAGGTCGGCGAACGCATCAAGCGCCAGTTCATCCACAACGACCGTCTCAACGACGACTTCGGTCCAGAGTTCGACGGGCGCATCGTTCCCCGTCGCGGCGAAGGCTCCTTCAGCACCGAGCACATGATCCTCAACAACGGATCCTGGCTCCGTCTGCTCAGCGCATCCTCGAAGCAGCGCGGCGGCCGTCCTCGCCGTTACCGTCTCGACGACCCAGAATATGACCCCAAGTCATCCACACCGATGTCGGTGCTCCGGGCCTACATGTCCGAGCTCCTCTTCAAGATCGTGATCCCGATGGTCACGCGACCAGACACGGGCGTCGATTGGGTCGGCACCTTCGTGTCGAAGCGCCACTACCTGTGGCATGCGATGCAGCTGGACGAAACCCCCGAGGGTCCACGTGCAAAGGACCCCCGCTTCAATCGCTGGTCCCGCCTCGTGATCCCCGCCGCCATCGAGGAAGACGGCGTCCTTTCGTCGTGCTGGCCCGACATGTGGCCGACCACCAAGGCCGAGCGTCTCTCGAAAGCCGTGACTCAACCGAGGTTCCGAGAGGCCCTGTCCCTCGAAGAGATCCGCGATTCGATTGGCGCCGGAAACTTCGCCTCCGAGTACCTGGCATCCCCCGGCGACGGAGAAGCTGCGTTCTTCGGCGACCTCGATCACAGCTTGCACGGCTGGAACTTCGAGGACATCGACGACCGCATCGATCAACCGCTGCTGACCACGACCAACATCTGCTGGACCGAGCGACGCGACAACACCCCCACTGCAATGAAGATGCCGTTGCCGGAGTTCCTCAAGAACCACGCCCGTATCTTCATCACCGCCGACACTTCACACACGTCCGGCAAGGACTCGGACTTCAAGGTCTGCTGTCTGATGGCCGTCACCCCGCAGAACGACCTGTTCGTCCTCGACCTGTGGGCCCGTCAAGGCCAGGAGTCCGAGTTGGTGCGGGCGATATTCGAGATGGCTGACCGCTGGAAATGTCCAACGGTTCATCCGGAATCCATCCGTCAGGGCGTCTCTCTTTACAACGCCCTCTCCTCCATCGTCTCGACCCGCGCCAACGACATGGCGGGCGTGGAGCATCTTCCCAAGATCGTCAAGTTGAACCCGGGCATCTCCGAGAAACAGGACAAGATCGCCGGACTGCAGTTCCGATTCGAGCACGGCAAGATCAAGTTCCCGCTGTGGCGTCGGGACCAGCTGCCGTGGCGTCACTTGTTCGACCAGATCGAGTCGTTCAACCCGGAGGCCCAGGACGGCGGCCTCGAAAAGGACGACTGCCTGGATGCGGTCGCCATGTCCCAGTTCATCCTGAAGGGTCGCCTCTCCAAGGCCGGAGCCCCCGCCGCCCAGAAGACCCTCTTCGAGCGCCTGCGGGACGGCGACTTCTTCGAGAACGGCACCCACATCGGCGAGGGCCTCGACATCAGTCAGCTCTCAACCACCCAGATCAACGAGATCCTCGATGCACGAACCCCAGATCCAAGACCGTCCGGCCGCTCCAAGATCTGAGTCCCGGATTCCCCTCGGGCTGTTCGAGGTGATGGCCCGTTGGTACTTCGGCGGCACCCCTGAGAAAGAACCGCCGTTCGATCGCCGGGCGGATCAGGAGGTCACAATCTCCGATGCTTGGATGGGACTGCTCTGTCTTTCCTACTTCGGTAACGGCCCCCGTCACCCCTCCACCGCAACCAGTGGGGGTGCACCCTACGCGGCCGATGTACCGACCAAGGAGACGGTGGTGCAGTATGCTCAGGTGAAGAAGCACGTACAGATGATCCCAGGCGGATACGCCGCAAAGAAGGCCCAGGTAAAGCATGGCAAACGACCCGATCAAGCTGACGAAGGATCCACTGGCTCTGGCCCGGATCATCGACAACCATTGCGAGCGGGAGACCAACCGCCTGGCGTACCGCAGGGCGACCTGGCTGGTGGCGCTGTACTACCTGATGGGAGCCCGGCAGTTTGATGTGTTCGACCCGGAGAGCGGCACTGTCCGCTACTCGTACCTCGACGAGCAGGATCGCCTCGACTTCCAGTCCAGCGAACTCCTGAGCGCCGTCGACAAGATCTCGGGCCGACTCAGCAGCCTCGACTTCCGGCCGCTCGTTATGCGGGTTGGTTCGTCGTTGAGCTCGATTCGGCAGCGGTCGATCGCGCAGATCATGTTGGACCAGGTCGTCTCGGAACACCAGTTGAACCGGGTGGTTCCGCAGTTCAATCACATCTTTGCGCTCCTCGGCTCCTGCGGAATCACAGGGCACATGGTGAACCATCCCACGGTCGGCTTGACGGCGGACCTGGAGGTGGTGCACCCAATGGAGCTGTTCCCGTTCCCGAGTCTCACAGCCGACTACACCAAGCAGCGCGGTCTGTTGCGACAACGGGTTGTGTCGATGGACTTCCTGAAGACCGCGTTCGGATCAAAGGTGACCCGCAACAAGGAGCGGATGGAGTTCTACACCATCAAGCCCGGCGAAACCTTCGAGCAGCAGAACGCCAACGAATACACGCTTGGATCCCAGGTTGTGTACTCCGATCAGAAGGTCGTGGGCCACGATCAAGAAGCCGAATCCATGCAGGTGGTACGGGTGCGCGAGCTTTGGCTCATGGGCCCCCGCGACACCGTCAGTCGATACGTCGTGACGAGCGGTGAGTACGTGATCCACGACGAGGACCTGGAGGGCCGCGAGGTCTACTGTCCGATCGGGTTCGCCCGGTTCATGGAGAACGGT
>JBEIFE010000309.1:0-3165 GCA_040382575.1 Candidatus Sericytochromatia bacterium | reverse complement strand
GATGCCCCGAGAAATAGCGTGCGAAGCCATGTCGGAGGACGCTCAGGACCTGTCGTGAGAGGCGATCGCGGTCGAAGCGTCCTTCATGATTGCTCATTTTATGATTATATCATAATCATTTATATTCAGAAATAGCGCACCAGATTGCAGGCATTCGGGCCAGAGCGGACCTTACGCCCCGCCGACCCGGAGCGCGAACCAGAAGTCACGAGGCACGTCCGGGTATACCCATGTCCATGCGCGACGCCTGTTCCTTCTGCACCCACCTGTCCTCCCGTGAGGCCCCGGAGGCCGAGAAGACCTCGCTGTGGCGCGCGGTGGACCGCATGATCGAGCACCAGTCATGACCGACCCGTCGCGCATCGAGAAGCTCATCCGCGACGCCATCCCCGACCTCATGGACGAGGCGCGGCGCCGGGACCTCCGCCGCGTGACCGATGCCGAGATCGCCCCCCACGTCGCCCTGAAGGTGCTCGAAGAGGCCCTCGAGGTCCACGAGGCCGCCCTGCTCGGCGATCGCCCCGCCCTCATCGAGGAACTCGCCGACCTCCAGGAGGTCCTCCATCGCCTGATGACCCTCCATGGCATCGATCCCGCGGACGTCACCGCGGCACGGCATGCCAAGAACGCCCGCCGCGGCGCGTTCCTGGGCAACTGGCTGCTCGCCCTGGACGCCGGCCAGCGACGCGATCGCTCCCGGATCTGGACCGGCCCCGCCGACCGCTTCATCGAGGCCCTCGAGCGCGAGTTCGCCACATGCGAGCGTGCGAGCCTGGCCGTGGCGTTCGGCATGGCGAGCAGCCTCCCGCTGGTCGGACCCGCGCTGGATGGCGCCCTGCGCCGAGGCGCCCGCATCCGCCTGCTGACATCCGATACCCTCGACGTGACGGAACCCGCCTTCCTCGACGCGATGCTCGCTCGGGCCCCGGGCCTCGAGTTGCGCCTGCACCACGAACCCGGACGCAGTTTCCATCCCAAGGCCTACCTCTTCGAGCACCCGGACGGGCGCCGGGTCGCGTACCTGGGCTCGTCGAACCTGTCACGTTCGGCCCTGGTCTCGGGCATCGAGTGGAACGTCCGCCTGCAGGACACCGACGCCGGCTGGCCCGTCCAGGATCTGCTCGATCGCTTCGAGGCCCTCTGGCAGGCCCCCACGGCGCTGCGCATCGACCGGGACTGGATATCCGCCTATGCCGCCCGGCGGCAACCCCGTCCCGCGACGACCGAGACGGTGGAGCTTCCGACTCCGAATGCCCCGCAACGGGAGGGCCTCGCGGCCCTGAGGGCGCTGCGCGAGCAGGGCGAGACGCGAGCCCTCGTGATCGCCGCGACCGGCATCGGCAAGACGTACCTCGCCGCCTTCGCGAGTCGCCAGGCGCGCCGGGTGCTGTTCGTGGCGCACCGCGAGGAGCTGCTGCGGCAAGCCCGGGACACCTTCGCGCGCGTGCGGCCGGACGCGACGTGCGGGTTCATCGGGATGGGAAAGTTCGAGCCAGACGCCGACCTGGTGTTCGCCTCGGTGGCGACGCTCGCGCGGCCCGAGCACCTCGCACGGCTCGCGCCCGATGCCTTCGACTACATCGTGGTGGACGAGGTGCATCACGGGACGGCGCCCAGCTACCGGACCTTGCTGCATCACTTCGCGCCGGAGTTCCTGCTGGGGCTCACGGCCACGCCCTACCGGGCCGACCACCGCGACGTGTTCGGGCTCTGCGACGGGAACGTGGCCTACCGGATCGGGATGCTCGAGGCGATCGCCTTCGGCTGGCTCGCGCCGTTTCATTACCGGGGCATCCTCGACCCGACGGACTACGCCGCGGTGCCCTGGCGCAACGGGCGATACGACGAGGAAGCGCTCTCGACGGCCGTCGAGACCCGCCTTCGCGCCGAGCTCGCCCTGCAGGCCTTCCGGGAGCATCCGACGACGGCGGCGCTGGGGTTCTGCGTGTCCATCCGGCATGCGGAGTTCATGGCGCGAACCTTCCGCGAACAGGGGGTTCCGGCGATCGCCGTGCATTCCGGCCCGGGCGCGGTGGATCGCCAGGAGGCGATCGCCCGGCTCCGGTCGGGCCAGATTCGGATCCTCTTCACGGTCGATCTGTTCAACGAGGGGGTGGACATCCCCGAGGTGGACGGCGTCCTGTTCCTGCGCCCGACCGAGAGCCCGCCGGTCGTCCTGCAGCAGCTCGGCCGCGGCCTGCGCCTGCATCCGGGCAAGCCCGAGCTGAAGGTGCTGGACCTGGTCGGCAACCACCGCGGGGTGCACCGGAAGTTCCCGCTCCTGCTGGGCCTCGACGAGGAAGAGGTCCGCGGTCGCAAGCTGACGAACGTGCTGGAGGCCGTGGCGCGGCAGGAGTACAGCCTGCCCCCCGGCGTGCGGATCGACCTCGACCTCCAGGTGATCGACGTGCTCGCAGCCATGGCGCGCCGGGGCGAACCCCGCCGCAACGCGATGCTCGAGGACTTCCGGGAACTCGCCACGAGCCTGGGCCATCCCCCCACCGTGCTGGAGGTGCACCGCATGGGGCGCTTCAGCGTGCGGACCCACCTCCAGGAGTTCGGCTCGTGGAACGGGTTCCTGGGTGCAGCGGGCAGCCTGGATTCGGTGGACCGCTCCAACGAGGCGCGGGCGGGAGCCTTCCTGACCGAGGTCGAGAAGACGAGCATGACGCGGTCGTTCAAGATGGTCGTGCTCGAGGCGCTGGTCCGGCGCGGCGGCTTGCGGCAACCGGTGGCGATCGAGGATCTGGCGGAGGACTTCAGGCGGTTCTTCGTCGAGGACCCGCGCCACGCGCGCGACCTGCAGGGGGTCGGGTGGGGCAACATCGGGGCGGTGCCGGCTGGCACCTGGCGGGCTCACATGATGAAGAACCCCGTCGCGGCCTGGACGGGGGCCGGGAAGGCGGGAGATGCCTCTTTCACCGTGGAAGGGGAAAGGCTGCGCTACGTGGGACCCCGGCCGGACAAAATGGAGGCTTTCGAACGCGCCGTCCTCGAGCGCGTGGCGTGGCGATTGGGGCAGTACTTCGAGCGGCGATACGAGCGACGGAACGTGTTCAACGTGATCCACGCCCAGGACCGCGGGATCGTCATGCTGGGGGATGATGCGCCCGTCCCGCGCGACCGGGACTGGGTGCCGGTCACGGTCGGGGACCGGACGCTCTG
>JBEIFE010000308.1:0-3185 GCA_040382575.1 Candidatus Sericytochromatia bacterium | reverse complement strand
CCTGATACGAAGATCATGAATCGACCACGTGGCTTGGAACGTGCCGGGTGGTCCTCATTTCTGACCGGTCGGAGCGTTCAGGCCGGGCACCACGCCCCCGAAGTTCACGAAGGCATTGTTCGGCACCACCAGCTGGATCTTGTCCGAGAGCTTCTCGACGTACATCTTGCGGATCAGCTGGTCCGTGAGACTGGCCGAGACCATGCGGTTCGAGTCCGCTTCTGCCTTCGCGCGGATGAGCTTCGCCTTCGCCTCGGCCTCGGCCTCCACGACCTGCTGCTGCGCCACGGTGCGGGAGCGGATGAGGTCGTTCTCGGCCTGGGTCTTGGCCGCGATGGAGTTCGAGATGGCATCAGGCAGGAAGACTGCCCGGATCAGCACGTTCTCGATGGTGATCCCGTCGGATTTGAGTTCTTCCTTCAGCTCGTCCAGCGCCGCCGTTTCCACCTTCTTGCGCCCCGTGCCCGTGATGGCCTCGTTGAGCGGCAGCGAGGCAAAGGAGTTGACGATCGCCGAGCGGAACTTCGAGCGGTAGTACCGTTCGACGATGTGCTCGAAGTCCATGCCGTAGTGCTGGTACAGGTCCGGCACGGCCTCCTTGCGGGCGATGGTGTACTCGATGCTGGCCTCGACGTTGAAGGCCTGTCCCTCCTGCGAGTTGACCTTGACCGAGTCGTCCTGGTTGGCGTACTGGCCCTCGCTGCCCTGCACCATGACGTACTGCTGGCGAATGACCGGGAACTCGATGATGTGCTGACCGATGGGCACGGACAGCCGGTAGCCCGGTTCCAGGACCTGGTCGATCTTGCCCGTCAGGTTGTTGACCAGCAGGCCCACGTAACCCTGTCTGACGTAGGTGGCCCCACAGCCGGCAAGCAGGACAGTCAGGGCGATCGCCCCCCAGACTCGTATCATCTCGTGCTCCTTTCGATGCTCGTTGCGACCGCTCCATACCCCATCCCTCGTCGGCGTATCACGGACGTCCTCCGGAGCCTTCCATCGGAGCATCAGCCTGGCGCTTGCCGGGTACACATGGTGAAGCCGGCGCGTGCCGGAACGAGCCGGACGAGGGTGGATCGTGAAACGCATCTGGACACATGCTGCGGGGGCGGCGATCGCGCTCCTCCTGGGTCTGTCGACCGCCATGACGCCGGTGTGGGCCTGTGGCGGGTTCTTCTGCAGCCGGGTCCCCATCGACCAGTCCGGGGAGAAGATCCTCTTCATCCGCGATGGCCAGACCATGACAGCCATCGTCCAGATCCAGTACCAGGGGGCCGCCGAGAACTTTTCATGGGTGGTGCCCGTCCCCGCGAAGCCCGAGGTCTCGACCAGTTCCGACGAACTGTTCACGCGCCTGGAGCCGGCCACGCAGGTCCAGGTGCGGCTGACGGCCTCGCGCACGGAGGGCTCTTGCCGGGTGCAGGGCGGCTTCGATGCCCGTGCGACGGGCATGGCCGCCCCCTTGATGGCCGAGATGGCCAAGAATGGGGTGAATGTCGTCGATAGGGGGGTCGTCGGACCCTTCGACAAGGTCATCCTCACGGCCGATTCGGCCGAGTCCCTGCGCTCCTGGTTGAACGAGAACCAGTATGTCCTGCCGCCGCGATTCGACGAGGTTGTGCAGGGCTATCTGAAGCCCGGTTACCATTTCGTGGCCCTGAAACTTCGCCAGGATCGCGGTGTTGGTGACCTGGTTCCGGTCGTCCTTCGCTATGACACCGGCATGCCCTGTATCCCGCTCGTACTCACCAGCATCGCGGCCCGTGATGATATGCCCATCACGGCCTACGTCCTGGGCAAGGGACGCGCGGTGCCGACCAACTACAGGCACGTCCGGATCAACGAGGCTCGGCTCGACTGGTTCAACGGGGGCAGCAACTACAACCAGCTCGTCACCGAAGCCGTCAACGAGGCCGGAGGCAGGGCCTTCGTGACGGACTGTGCCACGCGTAGTGCCGACCTCGCTCCGGTTCTCCAGTCCCGTTACGACCTGTCGCAGTTCCGCGGACTGTCCACGCTGGGCGGGATCGCCCGCGAGCTGGACCGGCAGGGGTTCCCCGCGGGGTCTCTGCGGGCCGGAACCCTCGGGGCCGTGCTCACGCAGCGCTCGGTCGTCTTCACCGGCAATCTCGAGACCATGCTCGTGAATTCCGCCGATCCGGCGCTCGATCGCATCCGGATCGACGAGACGACCTTGCAGGCCCTCACCTCCGCACTCGACGAGGTTTACGTGCGACCGCTTCGCGTGGCGTATGAGGCATTCCAGAAGGACAGCACGCTCACGCGGTTCTACACGACCATGAGCCCGTCCGAGATGACGCAGGATCCGGATCTCGATTTCAACGAGACGCTGCCCTTCGTCTCGAACGTGCACTCGGCCGAGGCCGTCACGCTCTGTGACTCCTCCCTCGCCTTCGACCAGGCTCCCGTCGAGATCCGGACCGGTAACGGCCTGCGCTTTGCCGTCCGGCGAGGGCAGGTCCTGAATGACCCGGCTTTGCCGGCTTCCTCCCTCATCGAGGAGCTCAACACCCTCGATCTGGGCAAGGTCCTGAGTGACCAGGGGCCGGTCATCCAGGCCTGGCTGGGCAAGAATGCCAGTTCTGCCAGCGTGCTCCAGGCCATCCGCGCGGCTGCAGGGTCTCCAGGTTGTTCTTGTTTCGGGACGCCCCGGGTGGCGAGAGACTTCCATGACGGCGCCGAGGAGGCCACCGTCATGGGACTCGTCGGCCTCGGGGCCTGGCATCGCAACCGTCGGCGCCCCCGGCGTCGCCGCCCTTGAAAGGAGGCCCTCCCGTGAAGTCCATCACGCGGCTCGTGCTCGCGAGCACCGTGTTTCTCTCGACCCTGGTCTCGCCGGCTCGTGCCTGCGGCGGTTTTTTCTGCAACCGGAACCCCATCGACCAGTCCGGTGAGAAGATCCTCTTCGTGCGCGACGGTGGGCTGCTGCGCGCGATCGTGCAGGTCCAGTACGTGGGGTCGGCCGAGGACTTCTCCTGGGTCGTCCCGGTCCCGGGTCAACCTTCGGTGGGGGTGGCGACCAACGAGATCTTCTCGCGGCTCGAACCCGTCACCCAGGCCCGCGTGCTGCTCGATCTGCGAAATGACGAGGCCTGCCGACTGATGCCGATGCCGGTTTCTAACCCGACCGCGATGCTGGACGGTGCACCTCGCAGTTCGCCGGG
>JBEIFE010000307.1:0-3185 GCA_040382575.1 Candidatus Sericytochromatia bacterium | reverse complement strand
GGGAAAGCGTTCTCCGGATCTATCCACGCCTGTCTCCAAGACCTGACGCCTCGAACCTCAAGCAACGGTTAATCTTGGACCCTGAAGCAATTAAGACGCGTCTCGCGAGACCTCGATACGCTGAACGCCGGATGACCCGGGCAAGGTTTGCACCCGCATGAGGTGCTTTCCTCGCTTCCACGAGGCGATGGTGGCGCCCGTCCGCTTCGAGACTCCCCGAGAATCCGGGAAGCCATAAACGGTCTCGAGGTCGGCGAGTGTCCATGGCGAACCCTGTTTGCACGCCTCGTCCACCTGCGATTGCAGATACAGCGGGCCTGACACCAGGTAAAAAATACCCTCGGTCACGAATCCACGCGCGTCGGTGTACAGATCGACCCCGCCCTCGAAAGGGGCATAGCCCTTCAACAGAAAGTGCTGACCGTCCCCTGCATCATCAGGCCCCTCGACCTCGACTCCTCGATCGAACAGGATCTCCGGGCGCGCAGCGGAAGGTCGCAGGAAGGCCTCCCATGCCCCGTGCTTGAGCAGCAGCGTGGCAGGCTGATGAGGGGCCTGTGTAGCAGGAGCGGTCGTACCCGGTGAGGAGAGCCCGGTGTCTACACGAGGAAGATCGAGAGACGGCGTGGCCGCGACCAGGAGTGGCCAGCCCATCACAGCAGGGGCTCGATGTGCTCGAGGAGCGTCGGGATGATGGCTTCCTCGGTCTGACCGGGGGGACCGACCCAGCGATGGACGATCTTGCCCTCGCGGTCGACGAGGAACGTGGTGGGGATCCCCCGGATCCCCCCGTAAGAGCGGGTGACCTTCGAGTCGCCGATCACCACGGGGTAGTCCATCCCGTGATCCTTGACGAAGGGCTTCACGGCCTCGTCACCCTCACGATCGAGCGCGATGCCGATGATCTCGAACGGCTTGCCAGCCAGACGATGCCGGAGCTCGATGAACGCTGGAATCTCGGCACGACACGGGGGACACCACGTCGCCCAGAAGTTGACGAGGCGGACCTTGCCCTTGTAATCGGCCAGGCTCAGGGGACGCGCATCACCGCTGCGCGGGAGTGTGAAATCGGGGGCAACTTTGGGATAGGCCCAGGCCGGCGCCCCGAGCATCAGGGTGAGAAGACCGGCGAGACCGATGGCTCTGAGCATGGGGGGGTCCTTTCGGGAAGGGAAGGTCAAAAAAGAAGCCCTGACGGGAGTCAGGGCTTCTCGAAGGGTGGATGATGGGAATCGAACCCACGTATGCTGGAACCACAACCCAGTGCCTTAACCACTTGGCTACACCCACCATGAAAATCTGGCGCGCCCGGCTGGATTCGAACCAGCGACCAGCCGCTTAGAAGGCGGCTGCTCTATCCCCTGAGCTACGAGCGCCAGAGCACGCCCTTTTAATTTACCGGATAGGCCGGGACCACGCAAGAGGGCGGTTCCCGGAACATCGAACCTTTGACACGCCCACTCCGGGTCCTTACCATGAGCGCTCGCACCTCCACGCCCGTCTCCTCACGGAAGGAAGCCGCGTCATGATCGCCCCCCAGGAACTCATCGCCCAGATCCGGGTCGCCATGCCCGATGCCGAGGTCGAGATCACGGACCGCACGGGCATGAGTGACCACTTCCGCGTCGCCGTGACCTCGTCTGCCTTCATCGGAGTCAAGCCCCTCGACCGCCAGAGGCTGGTTTACGCCGCTCTGCGAGAGCCGATGGAAGATGGACGGATTCACGCCCTCGAGATCCGAGCGATCCCCCGGGCGGAAGGCTGACCGCTCCCCCCGCCTTCACCCCTACCCCTCAGGAAGGTCCCCCATGAGCGAAGAACTTTTCAAGATGGCCCCGACGGTCTCCGAAGAGGCCCTCGAGACCGAGATCCGCCGCGAAGTCGCCGAGAATACCGTGCTCATCTACGGCAAGGGCACGCGCGAGATGCCCATGTGCGGCTTCACGCGGGAGACCGTCGTGTACTTCGAGCGCTACGGCTTTCCGTTTCAGGTGATCGACGTTCTCCACAACATGCCCAAGCGCAATTTGCTCTCGCGGATGACCGACTGGCCGACCCTGCCCAAGGTCTTCATCGGTGGCGAGTTCTACGGAGACACCGACATCCTGGACCCCATGGCCGAATCCGGCGAGATCGTCGAGGTCCTGAAGGCCGCCTTCGAGAAGAAGCCCGCCTGATCGCCCCGTTCTGAATCCACATCCAACTGATGGCGATCGGTTTTCCAGGCGGAGAACCGGTCGCCACGCTCTTTTCATGGCCAGGCAAGTTCGGGCGGGGACGGGCGATAAATAAGACGACGTGAAGGTTCGATGAATCCGGAGGTCGTTTCGCCATGGTTGCTCGCCTCGACGCCACCTCCCGCCCCGTTCGACCGCTCGAAAGAGATGTCCAGCGCCCCGGAACGAATGCCACTCGGACCATTCGGCAATCCGGAGACGTGGCACGCATAAGGGCCATGCGCACTCTCATGAATCCTGCCCTTCGCTTCGGCTGGCCCGCCCCGATGCTCCGGTTCATGGACTGGATGGGGGGCTTCATGGGCCTCACCCGCAAGCGGATCGAGGTGACACCCGGCCTGTGGCTGGAGGATTCGCGTCGGACCTCGGACGGTTCCCTCGCTCGCGCCCTGATCGTCGATCCGCGCCAGGTCCGCGTGGAGGCCGGCTTCTACGACGGCAAGACCGGTATCCCTGCCTCGGCGATCCGGCAGATCCCCGGCATGCTCGCGGCCGTCAATGCCACCTTTTTCGGGATGGGGCAGGGTGAGGCCACTTACGGCGACCTCGTGGGTCTCGGCAAGGCCGCCCTGGATGAAGACAACTCCAACCGCGGCTACGACCAGATCAGCGATCGCCGCTGGTCACTGGCTTCCCTGCAGAACGGTACGATCCAGTTCGTGAAGGGTGGTCTGAGCGAATCGGGCCTGGCACGCGAGGACGTCAAGGGCTTTGTCGGTGGGATGGGTCGACTATTCGGCCCGGACGAGGCCTCTCGCCTCGAGCAGGACGTCGAATCCGGTGCGTTCCGGTCCCGCCTCGACCGCGGAGTGGCCGACCGCAGCTTCCCGAACATCGACCTGGAGAGCTCGATCGCCCGCACGTTCGCAGGCCTCGATGCGCAGGGCCGGTTGCTGCTCGTGACGCTCGGAGAGGGCAGTTACCGCAGCGGCGGTGGAAGCCTGGCCG
>JBEIFE010000306.1:0-3187 GCA_040382575.1 Candidatus Sericytochromatia bacterium | reverse complement strand
CCCGGCTCGACGGCAGGTGGTGGCCGAGATTCCCCTGGAAACCCGACCTCTCACGCTGGCCTTTCCTGCGCCCCCGGACTGGTTGCCCCCACCGATCTCGCTGGCTGACGCTCTCGTCGAGTCGGGTATGCTCTCGCCTGCAGATCTCGAGGCTCTCCAGGATCCGCCGGAGGTCCAGACGGGGCCGCTGGCAGATCCGGCCATCGATCCGATGGTCATGGGCCAGCTCCCCGAGCGTCTCATCCGGTCGATGGGCATGGTGCCCATGTATCGCGACGAGACGCGCCTCACCGTTGCCCTGGTCCGTCTGGACGATGCGGCCTGCCTTCAACTCGCGCAGCAACTCGCGGGTGGCCTCCAGCTGCGTCTGCTCGCCATCACGTCCGAAGACCTCAATGAGTTCATGACCCGGCGCTATCCCGGTCTCATGGCCAGCTACCAGGCCCTGCGCCAGGCTACTCCGATCGTCCGACCACCGAATGCGCCCACTCCTGGCGGGCCTCAGCCCGGTGCGTCCGCGCCGGCCCCGGCGGGTCCGCGTCCGGCACCCGTTCCCGGCCCCACACCGGGCCCACGTCCCGGGCCGGTGCCTGGGCCGGTTCCCGGCCCCTTGCCTGGCCCACGGCCGGGGCCGTTACCCGCCGTACCATCCCGCTCTGGGCCTGCTCCGCTCGTCGGTCCCGTTCCAGGTCCGTCACCCGCTACGGGACCTGATCCGGATTCCGGTTCCGGTCTTCAGCAAGATACGCTTTCGGCAACGCGTGCGGGGGCCATTCCAGGCGATCGCCCCATGCCGCTCGTACCTCGAGATAACCGTGGGCCATCGCCGCGACAGCCCTCTCCACCCGGGTCTTGCGAGTATCCCGTCTCCCCGGATGGTCAGCGCGTCCTGGCCTGGGAACCTCTGCGCCGGGTCATTCACGAACTCGATCGCTCTCGGGCGGGCGAATGGACGTGGCAGAACGTCGTGGCATCGTCCGTCGGCTACCTTCCCGGCGGTCACCTGCTCGTGGCTGATGTCCAGCAAGGCCAGCTTCTCGAGATCGATCCCATCGAACGAAAGATCGTCTGGACCTATGCTCCGGCTGCTTCGCTTGACGGGGCCATCCGGACGCCGCGATGGGTCGGGCGAACGGGGGAAGGAACGACGCTCGTGGCCGATACGGGGAACCATCGGATTCTCGAAATCGACCATGCCGGTAAGGTCGTGAGAACCATCGGTGAGCGGGCTCGCGCAGGCTGTGCGGGTGGGGCCCTGTTCAAGCCACATGCCGTTCAGAGATTGCCGGACGGGAATACGCTCGTGGCCGATACGGGAAACCACCGGGTCATCGAGATCGACCCCCTGGGCGAGGTGGTCTGGCAATACGGCAATTCCAGTAACCGCCTCGGGGGCAATGCCGGTTCGGGACCCGACCACTTGCATGAGCCCACCTGGGCCTGGCGACTGCCCGGTGGCACGACCCTCGTGGCCGATTCGGGCAATCACCGGCTCGTGGAACTCGACGACGAGGGTGCTCTCGTCTGGACTCTGCGTCTCGATTCTGGCACCGGCGCCAGGGTCGTGCGGGACGTCGTCCAGGCCTGGCGTCTCGAGGACGGCCGCACGTTCGTTTACGGTCGAAAAGGCATTCTGGAGTGGAGCGAGACCGGTGGTGTGACCTGGGAGCACGTGTTCAGCAGTCAGGAGGCGATCGCCCCCAGGCCCCCCAGACAGGCACGTCTCGAGGAGATGCGTTCACCCCTGTCCCAGCCGCTGACCTCGCCGCTCGTCTTACCGGGGCCTCGGTCACCCGAGCCCGAGAAACTGCCCGAGTCGCCTCCGGTCGTGGCGACACCGCTTCCGATCACGTTTCCGGATACCTGGCTCGTCGCCGATCGCCAGACGAATCGTCTGCTCGAGATCGACCGGGCCATGCAGATCGTCTGGGATCACCGCGGGGGGCAAGGCGCCGACCGTCTCCTCGCACCCCATTCGGTTGCTCGCCTCGCCTCTGGTGCCACCCTCGTCGCCGATACCGGGCACCATCGCGTGGTCGAGATCCGCGACGGGCACGTGGTCTGGCAGCACGGGCATCTGGGGGATGCGGGCCCGGGGAACCGATTGCTGGACCAGCCTCGTTCCGTCGAGCGTTTACCGCGTGGTGGCTGGTTGATCGCCGACGCAGGTAACCGCAGAGTCATCGAACTCGATTCCGGATCAGAGGTGCGCTGGCAGATCGACGGCTCGCGCTTCCCTGTGCATGCCACCCGACTGCCGAACGGCCATACGCTGGTCGTGGAGTGGGGCGGACATCGGGTCGTCGAGGTCAACGAACTCGGTCGACCCATCTGGTCCTACGGACAGCTCGACTTCGCCGGGACGGGATATAACCAGCTTTTTCATCCGGAATTCGCCATTCGCCTGGCTGATGGGAACACGCTCATCAGCGACACCCAGAATCACCGGGTCATCGAGGTTTCGAACGAGCGCGAGATCGTCTGGCAGTATGGTGGTCCGGGCTTTCTGGGGCGCAAGGGGCGGTTTGGGATGCAGCTCAATACCCCCGTGGCGGCCTGGCGTCTGCCCACCGGAGAGACCCGCGTCCACCACGCTGGAAAGAATCACCTGGTCGAGGTCCTGCCCGATCTGGAGATTGCCTGGCATCACACGCTGACGCCACCTCGGTAGCTAGAACGAGTGAACCGAGTATCGGTCCGGATCCACCACGACGTCCGCCGGTTCGATCCAGTTCTCGACCGGCTCATGAAATGCCACCAGCGTCAGGTGCCCGGTCGTGTATCGGTAGTGCACCGCCCGTTTGACCTGCCGGATGGTGTCGTCGAGTTCGGCATGCTCGAACACCCAGACCACCGGAGCGTGCACGTGTCTGCACGTGTACTCCAGTCGATCCCAGGTGCAGGGCCCCACGATGACCCAGTACTCCGGTTCTCTTTCGAGGTCGAGGGCCACCAGGTTACCGGGATGTTTGAAGCGTCCCCGGTGATCGAACACCCATTGTTCGTGCTCCCGGTGATACAGCGCATAGGCAGCTGCCGTGAGGCTCACGCGACCGGCATCCTCGCGAGTGTCCCGGTAAAGGGTCACCTGGTGCTTGCGACCGAATCGAAAGCGTACGGGCCCGTATCCCAGCTCGGTCATCATGTTCACGTCCTCACCTCCTTCCTACCCGATCGCATCGTGCTG
>JBEIFE010000305.1:0-3189 GCA_040382575.1 Candidatus Sericytochromatia bacterium | reverse complement strand
GATGTAGGTGATCTCGACGCCCCAGGCCGAGCCGTCGCCTACGGTGGAGCGGACCTCGGGGCCCGTCTCGCCGATGATGATCCCGATCTCGCGGATGCCGGCATCCCGCATCGCCTCGATGGCGTAGAACAGGATGGGCTTGTTGGCCACGGGTACGAGTTGCTTGGCGGCGGTGTGGGTGATGGGGCGCAGGCGCGTGCCCTTGCCACCGCTGAGGATGAGGCCTTTCATGGTTGCCTTTCGATACCCGATGGGTGATGGGCAGAGGATATTCGCCATGATAGGTCGTGGCAGGTGGAAGGGGCAACTTTTGAATCGAGCCCCGCGATGACTTCTGCGACCGATTGCTCGAACAGTTTCTCTGTGTGTCGTTCGAGATAGTACCGGTACGCATTTTCCCTGATGTGACGGGCCGTGGCCGGTGATGTCAGCAGCTGTTCCGCGCGGCGGACGAAGGCTGTCTCGTCATAAATGTCCTCCAAGGCAAGCGTCTCATGGGTCTTGAACTCATCGGGCCATCCGGCGGATCGCGAAGCCAGGACAGGTGTGCCATTCGCGAAGGCTGCCAGGACCGTCCTCGCAGCCAGAGCGCGTTTCACGGGGGCAACGAGAAGGTCGAGTCGGGAAAGGATTCCCGGCCCGGCCACCGCGGGCTCGTAGATCATCAAGCGGTCCTCGAGCCCGTGTTCGGAAATGAACGCGATCACGGTGTTTTTCAGGGAGCCCTGGCCCTCGATATGGAAGCGATACCGAGAGTCGGGATCGGCATCGGACAGCCGTGCGGCGATGCGCAAGAAGCGTAGGACCCCATCATCACGCGTCAGGTCGCCCACGTATCCGATATGCAGCGAGGCTTCTGCTGGCCTGTTCCGCCCGGACCACGCCTCGTCTCCCGGCACGCCGATCGGCACGATCCGGGTCTTGTCGGCATCCACGTTGAACGTCCGGATCAGCGTGTCTGCTTCTCGTGAACTTCCCGTCACGATCAGGCGCAGATTTTCAGCCTGTCTGGCCAGGCACTCCAGCGGGGACTCGTCTTGATCCAGTCGGTTACCGAGCGTCCATCCGATGATAGGGAGTCCGGGGAAGCGCGCGGCGATCGCCGGAACCAGGTCGGCCCCCTCCGAGGTATCTGCCACGATGATCAGGTCCGATCCCCGGCTCTCGATGATTCTCGCGATCGTCGCGGCGAACTGTCGCCGTTCCAAACCATATTGAGGCAGGCAGAACACATCGGTGGTCATGGATTGCAGCGCACGCCAAGTTCCCTCTCCCCGTCCCCCCAAGGCCACCACCGTGACCTCTCGACCGGATTTTTTCAGGAACCGGACCAGGTCGAGGCGGACGCGTGCAGCATCTCCGGGCTCGAGGTCGGGGACCAGGAGCGTCATGTGCGGCGCGTGACCCCTGCGAGGCTGTACCCCGTGTTCGAGAAAACTCAGGCGGGGTGACGGTGGACGCGAGGGCTTGAGGCGGGCCATCCCTTGCCTCGAGGGGATAGCCGCGTTGCCATCCCCCGGGGCTCTGTGCGTCCTTTTGAGCCACTGACGCGCATCCCTCGCCAGCTGCCGGAGGGCCCGGAGTTTCGACAGCATGGCAGGCCTTCCGGTTTCAGGGACCAGGTGCTTCAGGGTTCGCCTGGCCAGACGTTTCGCCCGGATCAGGGGCAATTTGCGCACCTCGTCGGGATGGAGGCCATCTTGCCAGACGAGCTTCGTGCGATGCATGGACCGGCGAGAGAAAAGCTGGCGGTGGTTTCGACGGATCTGCGCCACGATCTGGTCGTGACGCTTCTGGGCAGCCGTGATCATGGAAGCGCCGTGCTTGCGATAGAAAAAGAGGGGTTCAGCGATCTGATGACCCAGCCATCCTGCGCCACCAAGCTTGATCCAGAAGTCCCAGTCCTCGTACCCGAGCGTCATGTGCTCGTTGTATCCACCGACCTGTTCCCATGCTGACTTTCTTACTAGCGAGGTGACGGTCACATGATTTGCGTGCAGAAGTGTGTGGAAGTTGAAGGGTATCGGGGCCCATGTCAGGTTTTCATTGCCAAAAAGTTCGAGCCAGAAGGATACAAACCCAACATCGTGGCGATTTTCGAGTACCCAAACCGCTTTCTCGATCAGGGTCGGGTGAATCAGGTCGTCGGCGTCCAATGGTAGGATGTATTTGCCTCTGGCCTCCCTGAATCCGGTATTTCTCGCTCCAGGGAGTTTTTTGTTCGGCTGCCTGATTGCTCTGGTCCTGGGCGTGTTTAAGTTATCCAGGATTTGCACGGTTAGAGGGTCAGTGGATCCGTCATCCACGACGATGATCTCTATATCTTCGAACGTTGAATTCAGCGCCGAATTTATGGCATCGATGAGAAAATGTCCGTAGTTGAAGCACGGTATGACCACGCTCACGCACGGATTTACCTTTTCTATCGAATGATTTCCCATGGTTTTACATCTTCAATTCATGCTGGCGATCTTGATTTCCGGCGCTCATATTCACGCATCCCGTGATCATGTCCGTCCACAGGTTGGCGTATTTTTGCGTGAATCTATCGATCGTGAAACCTTGTTCGATGGTCAATATCCCTGCAGTAGAGATATTTTCTGCCAGTTGCCGGTCCCGGATGATGGAACAGGCCTGCTTGGCGAATCCGACCGGGTCAAAAATTTCTGCCAGGAGTCCATTTTTTCCGTGATCGATCAGGTCCTTCCAACCCACTACATGCGAAGCGACCACCGGAACTCCGCAAGCCATGGCTTCCAGTCCAAGAATGGGAAGTCCCTCGTATGATGACGGGCAAACTAGCACATTCGTTATCGAAAGCACCCTTGATACATCATCTCTGGGTCCCGTGAGTCGAAAGCGACTTTTCAGTCCGTTTCTATCGATCGCGATTTTTACCTGGTCATAGAGGTGGCCATCACCGACCATGACGAAACAGATCTCATCATAGTAGTCGCTCTCGGTCATGAGTCGAGCAATCTCCACGAATAGGAGCGGGTTCTTTTGCTCGACCATCCTTCCGATGAAGGTCACGACTTTCTTGTTGGGATCGATATCAAGTTCTTCTTGGAGAGATGAAATTGGTTCAGATGGGCTGAAAGCCACGTTGTCAACGCCGTTATCGATCACACGAACCTTTTCCGGTCTGAATCCGAGTTTATTGATCATCACGTCGCGTAGGCCGCGCGT
>JBEIFE010000304.1:0-3195 GCA_040382575.1 Candidatus Sericytochromatia bacterium | reverse complement strand
GTGGATGCCGCACAGGGCCTCCTGGCGGGGTGGCAGGTCGAGCGCCGCCAGCGTGGCCGGTGGCATGAAGTCCTCGACGAGCGGGCCGTAAGCCTGGATGCAGGCGTGGACGGCCTGGCGCAGCGTGCGCTGGGGCAGGCCCTCGGTGAGCGCATACACGGGCACGATGCGTCCGACGTGGATGGAATCCCCGGAACCCTCGCCGTCCTGTCCGAGGACCTCGATGTCAGGGCGATCGAAGGCCAGGGCGCCCCGGGGCCCGTCCATTTTGGCCTCGCCCGAAAGCAGGACCTGCGTCCCCAGCGGGAACCGTTGCTTGAACTGGTCGATGCGCGGCTTGGTCATCTTGCCCTGGAACCAGCGCGCGGTCGCGCTGGCTGTGCCGTCGTGGATGAGCACGGAGCAGATGGTCATGTTGGGGCGCGAGGGTGGCACGAAGGCCTCGACGCGGCGAACGGTTCCCCAGATGGTCACCCGGTCGCCTGGCTTCACGTCTCGCAAGCGCGTGCGGGCCTGGTAGTCGAGGTGGGTCCGGGGAACGTGGAAGAGCAAGTCATGGACCGTGAGGATTCCCAGCTTCGCGAGCATCTCCCCGATCCGTGGCCCGATACCCTTCACGTACTGGACGCCCATGTCGAGCCCCTGGGGCCCCTTCGCGGTTCGCGGGGCAGGGGAAGCGGATGAGGCCGGTGGGGTGGCTCGTGGCGTGGGGGCAGGACGGGGCGGTTCCAGGACGGCCAGCAGGTCTTGCACGAGTCGGGCGCGGTCGGCCGGCGGAAGGGTCTCGTAGCGTTCGAGAGGGGCCTGTAGCGGGGCGATGGGTGCTGCCGGGATCAGCTGCTGCTCGAGCAGGCGGGCAAGCTCGGCACGCGCGAAGTCGGCGAAGCGCGCCGTCTGGCCCTGCAGGTTGGGGCAGGCATGGCGGGCCTCGACCGAGCAGGCCTGGCGCAGTCGCTCGAACTCGGTGGTCATCACCCGGGGATCGTATCGCGGTGGATGCGGGCGGGGCAAGCGGCATCGGGGCAATGGCGGGCGGACCGGCTGCGAACGTGAAGGACCACATCCGATGGAAGCGTGCAACAATCGATCCGGGATCGGATCGCGGAACCCCCTGATCTCCGAGGAGATGACCGGATGACCTGTCACCTGGCCTTGCGCGTCGCCTTGCCCGGCGCGATCGCCCTCTTGACGGCCGTATGCGCCCCTGCCGTGGCGGCTCCCCCCTCGGCGCCCGTGGCCGGGAAACTCGTCCTGTCCGAGGCCGAATGGCGTAAGCGTCTCTCGCCCGAGCAGTATCACGTGCTGCGCGAGCACGGCACCGAGTGTGCGCTCACGGGGGCCTTCTGGAACAACCATCGACCCGGCGATTACCGGTGTGCTGGCTGCGACCAGTTGCTCTTCACCTCGGACACCAAGTACGAATCCGGGACGGGCTGGCCGAGCTTCTTCCGTCCGGCTTCGTCAGGGGCGATCGCGACGCGACGGGACGGATCTCTTGGCATGGTCCGCACCGAGATCCGTTGCAGCCGGTGCGACGGGCATCTGGGACACCTCTTCGAGGACGGCCCTGCACCCACCGGGATCCGCTACTGTACCAACTCGGCGGCGTTCCGGTTCGTGCCGCGCAAGTGAGCGGGGTCTTGACCCTGACGAGGTTCTTGAATGGCGCGAGGCGCCTTCCCCGCGGAAGGCGCCTCGCTTCGTTTCGCTGGGCGAGAATCAGTTGTGTCGGGCCTTGAAGACTTCACCCGAGAGGTCGTCGAGGCTCATCCGGGACTGGAGTTTCTCGACGCGGTTGAAGTTACCCCGGTCGCGACGGTCCTGGAAGATGGCCCCGCGGGTTTCCTGGAGGTCGGTGCGGAGATCCCTGGCCTCGGTGCGGGTGAGGCTGCCATCCTGACGACCGACCTGGATGCGAGACGAGATGTTCTGGGTGCGCTCACCGATCTTCATTGTGGATCTCCTTTGCTCGTTACCGGTGATCCCCCGACCACCCGGCTCACGAGAAGGTCATCCAGCGGGCTGCTCACCGGGCGCTCACCAGGTTCTGGATGCATGCTTCTTAACTGTTTCTTGGTTACAGCTGAATCTCGTCACAAGAAAGGCTGAGGCGTCGTCCCGGGATAGGGTCTCCAGTGCTCTGATGCCTTGATTAGCCAGGCGATATCCTGGAAAGGACATTCTCGATGTTGCTTCGTTCCGATCTGGATGCTCCGTCTCGTTCGCGACTCGCCGGGAATCCTTCGCTCGTACCGACCCGCTCCGTCGCGGGTTCTCCGCGTGAGGCCGCCGGTCCAAGCGTTTCGCGGACCCCGAGGGCCGATAGCCTGCTCCTGGCCCAGGATATGCGCTCGGATGCGCGCGCCCGTGAGTTCCTGGATCTCGCGACCGTCCACGACGGACGACACGAGGTTCCGAAGGCCGAGGCGGCGTTCATGGCAGCGATCGCCCTCTGCGAGACTCCTCGCCAGGCGCTGAGCGTGGCCGAGACTGCGGCCGATCGCTCTTACGTTCCTGCTGCACATCTCGCCTATCTCGAAGCAGGTAAACGGTCGCGACGCATGGGCGAGGCCCTCGAGGTCGCCGAAGCAGCCGCCGATCGGAGTTACATCCAGGGGGCACACGCCGCGTACATGCGAGCCATCGGAATGGCCAGGTCTGTCGGTGAAGCCCGGGCGATCGAGCGCTCGGCCGACGCGAATGGCTATCCGCAGGCGGCCCTGCGTGCCGCTGAAAAGGTCAGACAGCTTCCATGAAGGGGAGTTCGTGATGCGACATGGGCTGATCTCGATCCTTCTTCTGGGCTTCATGGGGGCGGGAACCGTGGCCTGCGGCCAGGCACCCGGGGGGACGCTCGCCTTATCTGCCGGGGAGGTGTCGACCTTCGAGGCGGGTGGCCCCGGGGTCTCGGCAACCGAGCGTGACCGTGTGAGGCGTGGGCTCATCGAGGCGGCCCGGACAAAGGACGTCATCCGTGTCGCCGTGCGGTTGGATCCGGCTCGCGCCGGGATGATCCAGTTTGTGGCCCTCGTGCAACAGCGTGATCCCCGGGCGGGGCTCTGGCCGCATTTCTACTCGATACGGTGGGAGGGGACGCTGGATGCTGCGACTGGCCTGTGGCGGGGGCGGCGTCTGGATGCTTTTCCGGGTGAAGATGCGGGGCCTGGTCCGTGGGCTGAGCTTTTCATGTGAAGG
>JBEIFE010000303.1:0-3196 GCA_040382575.1 Candidatus Sericytochromatia bacterium | reverse complement strand
GAGGACTCTAGGGATGGCCGGACTGACGGCGGCACTCTCCGCGATCGCCACGATGCTCCTGGTCAACGGTTGCACGGAGGCGCCCCGCGCCCTCGTGAACCGCCCCGCGGTACCTATGCGGGACGGGGTGAAGCTGGCTCTGGACGTGATCCGCCCGGCCGCCGTCCCGGGACCTCTACCGACCGTCCTGATCCAGACGCGGTACTGGCGCAGCTTCGCGCTGAAGGGGGGTGACCCGCCCGGCGCTATTCCCACCATGCCGCGCGAGGACCTCGTGACGCCCCTACTCCGCGCGGGCTATGCGGTGGTCGTCGCGGACGTCCGCGGGACCGGGGCCTCTGAGGGAACCTGGGGGACCCCCTGGAGCCCCGACGAGGTGGCCGACATGGGCACGTTGGTGGACTGGATCGCCCGCCAGCCCTGGAGCAATGGCCGTGTCGGGGCCACGGGCGTGTCCTACGAGGGCACCACCGCACTGCTGGCCGCGGCATGCGGACATCCGGCCCTCAAAGCCGTCCTCGCGCGCGAGATCGAGTGGGACCTGCTCGACGAGCTCCTTGCGCCCGGTGGGGTTCGAAACGTGTCGTTCCCGCTCGCATGGTCGGTCAGCGTGCGGGCGCTCGATCGAGGGCAGTATCCGCCCCTGTTTCCGGCTTGGGCGGGCTGGTTCGTCCGCGGCGTACACCCCCTGGATGACGATCCCGGAGGCCAGCGCCTGGCGCGTCTGCAAGCCGATCGTCAGGTGGCGGATGTCGATGCGCTCGTGCGGGAGATCCGGCATCCGGAGGATCCCTTCGGGGCGGGAGGGCCCCCCGTCTCCCGGGTCGGACCCTCGGCCTACATGCGTCAGCTGGCGCGCTCACGGGTGGCGATCGCCCTCTGGGGGGGCTGGTGGGACGGTGCGACGGCCGATGGCGTTCTGCGGGCTTCCCGGCACATCCCCCTCGTCGAGGGCGTCATCGGACCGTGGAACCACCAGGGCGATCGCTCCGTCAGCCCCTGGCCCGACGATCGCGATGGGACGGTCGATCTGGCAGAGGTCGTCCGCTTCTTCGACCGTCACCTCGGGGGGGACGCCCCGGTCGGAAAGCCGCGTCGGCGGTGGTTCGCGCCGGGGAGCGGCCGCTGGAAAGAGGGCTCGGCCTGGCCCGTGACCGTCGGTCAGACATGGTTCCTGGCCCCGGGGGGCCGGCTGAGTGACCGCCCTCCCGGTCGAGCGGGGCGTCAGGATCTCGTGGTCGACTTCGAGGCGCGATCGGCCGCGGACAACCGCTGGATGGCTGGCATGTTGCGTCCCGTCGATTACGGCGATCGACGGCATGCACGCGGTCAGGTCGTCTGGCAGGCACCGCCCGCCGAGCAACCGCTCGAGATCTTCGGAAGCCCGCGCCTCGAAGCGCGGGTGGATGTCGAGGGCCCCGAGGCCGCGGTGCACGTCTATCTCGAGGTCGTGCAGCGCGATGGCGTGGTCCGCTACCTGACCGAAGGGGTCCAGCGGACGCGCGGTGGACGCGTGTCGATCCCGATGCGGGCGATCGCGTGCGACCTCCGGCCGGGGCAGGCGTTGCGGGTCTCGGTGTCCGGGGCGGACCTCGGCACCTTCGAACGCGTCCCGGCGACGGGGAGTGTTCGCCTGCTGATCGGCGATGGCCCCCGACGGTCTGACCGACTCATCCTTCCCGTCGCGAGCCTGAGCGGATGGGGTTGACACGCCTGTTCCGATTGCCTTACAGATACCCATAGGGGGTATGGGTATCTGAGATGGCCCAGCCCGGGATGTCAGGAGGTTTCCATGAGCACCGAGATTCGCGAGATCGACGTCCAGTCGCTGTATCGCCTGCTTGAGCAGCATGACGGGGTCTCGATCCTGGACGTGCGGTCGGCCGAGGCCTTCCAGGCCGAACGCGTGGAGGGGCGTCATCCCGCTCACCTCCTCAACTTTCCCTATGCCGCCTTTTCCGCGGACGAGGCAACAGCCGTTGCCGGCTTGCCGTTCGAGCGCGAGGCCGAGTTGTTCGTCATCTGCGGGCGAGGTCGCACCTCGCGCGTCGTCACGGAGCGGCTGCAGGGCCATGGCTTCAACGTCATCAGCGTGCGCGGGGGCATGGAGGCCTGGGCGGATTTCACCGTGTCGACGGATGTGGTCCCGCCTTCCCCAGAACTCACCCTCGTCCAGTTCAACCGTCCGGGCAAGGCCTCGCTTGCGTACCTCGTGGCCTCGCACGGGGAAGGGATCCTGGTCGATCCGAACCGTCACCTGGAGCCCTACCTCGAGGAAGCCAGCCGTCGCGGCATCACCATCCGACACGTGATGGACACCCACGTCCACGCCGACTACATCTCGGGAGGGGCACAGCTGGCCGAACAGACCGGAGCGACCTACCATCTGAGTGGCATCTGTGGGTATCGGGGGGCGATCAACCTCGACGGCCAGCCTGGCCCGATCCGGATCGGCTCGTTGGACCTGCTCAAGATCGCCACTCCCGGGCACACGCCAGGGAGCACCAGCCTCCTCGTGGACGGTCGTTTCCTTCTCACGGGCGATACCCTGTTCGTGGGGAGCGTGGGGCGTCCGGATCTGGGGGGGCAGGTGGTTCCCTGGGCCCGTCAGCTGTACCGGACCTTGTTCGTCGACATGGCCTCGATGGACGATGCGATCGTCATCCTGCCTTCCCACTATGCCAGCACGTCCGAGATGGGAGATTCGGGCATCGTGTCCGGCACCCTGGGTGAGCTCAGACGGACCAACGAGGGGATGCAGGCGAATTCAGAGGAGGCATTCATCGCCTACATCGAGCGGAACATGCGTCCCTCTCCGGAATCGTATGCCCGCATCCGGCAGATCAACCTGGCTGCCCTGTCCGTGGACCCGGACGAGATGGATGATCTGGACCGCGGCAAGAACCAGTGTGCAGCCAGTCAGGGCTCGGCCTGTGCGATTTCTTCCGGCGGTCGCACCCCTGCGGCCCCGGGTGTGGGATGACGTCGCATGAAATCTGAAAAGGTTATCCGCAAGTTGCGCCGCATCGAGGGACAGGTCTCGGGCATCCAGCGCATGATCGCCGAAGAGCGCGAGTGTGAGCAGGTGCTCACCCAGATCATGGCGATCAAGTCTGCCCTGGATGGGGTCACGTTCGATCTCATCCAGTCGAACCTCGAAGCGTGCCTGACCCGGGATGCACCGGACGTGGTCCGG
>JBEIFE010000302.1:0-3200 GCA_040382575.1 Candidatus Sericytochromatia bacterium | reverse complement strand
GGGATGGACCTCCCGCTGCTGATCGCCACATTGATCCTGATCATGGTGGGACTGTCCATGATCCTCTCGGCCAGTGCACCCGTTTCCGAACTGAGCCAGGGGGATGGACTCGCCCTGGTCAAGAAGCAGGCCCTGTTCGCTGGCCTCGGTCTTGCCGCGATGGCCTTCGCCTCGACCTTTCCTCTCGAGCGCTGGCGGACCTGGTCCCGCCCCCTGTTGCTGGTTTCGGGCGCCATGCTGGCAGCCCTCCACGTGCCTGGTGTCGGAGTGACGATCTACGGTTCGACCCGGTGGCTGAAATTCGGCCCCCTGTTCCTTCAGCCTTCCGAGGTCGCGAAATTTGCGCTGATCCTGTTCGTGGCTGACGTCCTTGCCCGGTATCCCCGCGATGGATGGACACTGGTCCGGGAGTACCGGGACGTCCTGTTACCGGTGGGTGCTTGCCTCGGACTCGTCCTGATCCAGCCCGATCTGGGAACCACCCTGGCTGCCACCCTCGCGGTGTTCGTGATGTTCTGGTGTAACGGAACGTCGACGATGCTCATGGGTGCTTTTGCCGGAATCGGGGTGATCGGAGTGAGCTTGCTCCCGGTCGTGATGCCCTATCAGAGACATCGCTGGATGGCGCTCATCGACCCGTGGGCCGATCCCAAGGGCATCGGCTTCCAGATCATCCAGTCCCTGCTGGCCATCGGCTCGGGAGGCATCTTCGGAGTTGGCTACGGGCAGGGCAAGCAGAAACTCTTTTACCTGCCCATCCAGCATGCCGACTTCATCTTCGCGGTGTTCGCGGAGGAACTGGGACTGATGGGTTCACTCGGCCTCGTTGCGCTGTTCGTGTTCTTCGGTTACCGGGGACTCACGATTGCCCGGCAGTCCCTGAATCCCTTTCATCAGTTGCTGGCCATCGGCATCACGGCCCTGATCGTCGGACAGGCTTTCACCAACATCGGGGTCGTGACGGCCTGCCTCCCCACCACGGGAATTCCGTTGCCGTTCGTCTCCCACGGGGGGACGAGCCTCCTCATCATGATGTTCAGTGTGGGCCTTCTCCTGAACGTGAGCTCCCGCAACCACCTGGCCCTGCGACTGGCGGGCGCTCCCGGACAGGAGGACGGATGAGGATCCTGTTCGCAGGGGGCGGAACCGGTGGTCACCTGTATCCGGCGCTGGCCGTCGCCGAGGCACTCGAACGCCAGGACCCCGACATCGAGATCGCCTTCGTGGGTACCCCCGATCGCCTGGAATCCCGCCTCGTTCCCGAGAGCGGCTATCCGTTCACGGCCATCGAGGTGGTGGGATTCCCGCGTCGCCCCGGTCCTGCCTGGATCGGCTTCCTGCGTAAACTCTGGCGAGGCACCTGTCAGGCGCAGGAGACCCTCCGGACCTGGAAACCCGATGTCGTGGTGGGAACCGGAGGCTACATCTGCGCCCCGGCCGTCCTGGCTGCCAGCCAGCAGGGGATCCCGGTCGTGCTGCTCGAGCAGAACGTGTTTCCCGGGCTGGCCAATCGGGTGCTCGCACGTCTCGCCACGCGCGTGTTCACCAGCTTCGAGCCCACGGCTCGTGCGCTGCCCCGAGGAAAGGGCCACTGCCTCGGAAACCCCATCCGGACGGGCTGGCGTGAACTGGACACCTCGCGAGCTCGCCAGGCGCTGGGCTGGTCGACCGAGGGTCACTGGCTGGTCGTCGTGGGCGGGAGCCTGGGCGCTCGAGTTCTGAACGCTCGGATCGAACCCTTGCTCGAGGCGATGCTCGCACTCGACGGCTGGAACGTCCTGCATGTCACGGGACCCCGTGACCACGACGACGTGGTGAGGCGGACCGGAAGCTGGATCGCGACCGGGCGCTACATACCGGTCCCTTACCACGATGACCTGCCCACCGTGTTCGTGGCGGCCGATCTGGTCGTGTCGCGCGCCGGCGCCACCACCGTCGCGGAGTTGACGGCGATCGGACGACCGGCCATCCTCGTCCCGTTCGAGCACGGGGGGAAGGATCAACCCGCCAATGCCGAGACCCTGCAACGGGCGGGGGCCGCACTCATGGTCCGGGAGGCCCACATCGACGATCTCCCCCAGACCGTCCGGGAACTGGCCGTCGACGGCGAGGCCCGGAATCGGATGTGTCAGGCGAGTCATGCGCTGGGCCGGCCCGATGCGGCGAAGGACGTGGCGATCGCGCTTCTGGCTCTGGCCCGTGACCGAGGTCTCAACGCCCCGATCGAGCGTGGTGTAAGCTAGAGTCTGGCGCCGCTTGCCCGCGGTACCAAGACCCTGACGAGGACACGACTTGAACGGATCCCGGACCCAGCATTTCATCGGCATCGGTGGCGTCGGTATGAGCGCCATCGCCCAGATCCTTCACGAACGGGGTATCCCCGTCAGTGGCTCGGATGCCCGGGAATCAGCCACGCTCGCTCGCCTCAGAGGGATGGGCATCCCGGTATTCGTCGGCCACGCGGCATCTAACGCCGATCAGGCCGGCAACCTCGTCGTCTCGACCGCCGTCAAGGCGGACAACCCCGAGTGGTTGGCCGCAAGGGAGCGCTCGATACCCGTGCGTCACCGGGCCGACTGCCTGGCAGACCTCATGCGCAGCCAGGACGCCGTGGCCGTCTGCGGAACCCACGGCAAGACGACCACGACCGGTCTCCTGGGCTCCATCATGGTCCATGCCGATGCCGATCCGACCATCCTCGTCGGAGGAAACCTACCGATCATCGGCGGGACGGCCCGGAATGGCCAGGGCCGCTGGCTGGTCGCCGAAGCGGATGAATCGGACAAGTCCCTTCGCAAGCTCACCGCGGACCTGGCCATCCTCCTGAACGTCGAGGGGGACCACCTCGAGCACTACCGGGATGAGGCCGAAATCCATGACGTTTTTGCCTCGTTCCTCGATGGCCTGAAACCGGGCGCTCGCATCATCGCATGTCTCGATGGCCCCGGCGTGCGTGAACTGACCGCGCCACGGCGCGAACGCACGATCTGGGTGGGGACCACCGAAGCGGCGGATCGTCAGATCACGGATATCGTTCTTGAACCCTCATCGAGCCACTTCTCCCTGGATGGCAAGACCTATCGGCTCGCGCCCTCGGCCTTGCGCATGCCGCCACAGCCTCGCCGCAGCCTGGCGCCCAAGGCGACGCCGCTGCAGGTGCGCGCCCTCGACAAGCAATCCCTGGCCTGGCAGGCCGCGGG
>JBEIFE010000301.1:0-3206 GCA_040382575.1 Candidatus Sericytochromatia bacterium | reverse complement strand
GGTTCTTTTTTTCTGGAAATCATCAGAACAGCAGGAGCTGCGCACGTGAGACCGCCGATTCCTGAAAAGTGGGAGTCCCGAGCAGGATGCGCATCGTGACGAATTGCCGCTCCGAGATCTGCAGGGCGCGCACCGAACCCTCCGGGGGCAGGTTGTCGGCCAGCCGGCTCAGGTGTTTCTGCAGCGCATCGTGCCCGTTGATGAGGCGCGCATAGACCGACCACTGGAGCATGTCGTAGCCGTCCTTCAAGAGGAAGCGCCGGAAGGTCGTGTAGGCCTTCTTCTGCCGGGGCAGTTTCACGGGCAGATCGAACAGCACCAGCAATCGCATGTACCGCCTCGTTTCCTGGCTCATGGGGCCTCTTCCGGCCCCTCGTCGGGTGCACGTTCAGGAATCAGGGTGCGCGGCAGATCCAGCGTGGCGGGATCATCGTCCTGCAGGCAGACCCGGGCCAGGCTCGTGACGGCCGCCTCCGTCGCGACCAGCACGGTCGAGGTCACGGGCGTGGCCGGCGCGCGGGGGCCGTGACTGCAGTCTCGATGCAGGACCCCGACCATGCGCCCCTTGAGGGGGGGCGTGAGGTCCGTCAGGTCGCGTGACAGGCCGAGCCAGGTCTCGTACACGTGACGATCCACGAGGGGGCGGAAGGGTTCGATCAGGTCGTCTGCCAGGTTGAAGGCGTTCTGCTCGGAGCGGTGATGCAAACCGAGCGATGGCAGGAATCCGTGGCATATCAGCGCTCGCGCCAGGGCCGAGCGCAGGATGGCGTAGCCGTAGTTCATCATGGCATTCGGCAGGTCCTGCGCGCTCCGCCGGAACCCGGAGCCCCAGATGGCCCGGAAGTAGGTCTGGGCCGCCTGCGCCTCGACGTTGGTCGGGTCCCCCGAACGCACCTCCTGGACCATGCGATGCAGGCGTTGCCCCGCCTCGGTCGAGCCCGCATCCAGCAGCATGGCCGCCTGGTTCGTGATCTTCTGCTGGACCAGCCTCTGCCAGAGGCGTTTCGTGGCCGGGGCACCCAGGGCGAGCTGGGCCCGGATCATCTTCGGGGTGCGGTGATGGGCCAGGAACGGCGTCAGCACCCCATTGGGCAGGTGCTTCTCGTCCACCGTGATGACGGTGATGCCTTCCTCGGCGCAGGCCGAGAGCAGGGTGGCCGTGAGCGTCACCTCCGGGTGGTCGAGCACCAGGTTGGCGACGTCTTCCAGGGGAACCCGGGCCATGCCCTGCTCCTGGTGGATCTCGATCGCCCGGAGGTTTACCTCGAGGCGGGCTGGCCGCGTGATGACGATCGACCGCCAGCCCATGATCCGTTACCGCGCCGTGACGGGCGGCCGAGGGCCACCCGTGCGCGCCGGGAACACCCGGCCCAGCAGATCGACCTCGAACCGCTCGAACTTTGCTGCAGTCTTGATGCCTACTCCTCGCCAGATTCCACCGACGGGCAGATCGGCGTAGAGCGCCTTGCCGCTTCCATCGGGGGCTTCCGGGTTAGGGTAACGGTCGTGACTCGTGACGCTGATTGTGGCGCTTGCTCGATCGAAACCAGTGTAATAACCCTCTATATAGGTAGCGTCCTTCTTCACAAGGCGCACCCAGTCGTTGGCATGCAGGCAGAATAGGAAGCGGTAGGTTCCGTCCATGACGGGCCACTCGCTTTCGGGCTTGGCCTGGATTGCCGCCCGGTCGGGCAGGCTGCCCTGCGCCGCCGCATGCACGTACACGGGCACGGCGAAGAACTTCCCGCCCTTCTCGAACACGTCGAGCCTGAGCATGTCGCCATTGTTGGCCACTCCGCCACGGATCTCGAGCCCGCTCTTCTGGGTGTCCCACACGTTCACCGTCCGCACGACGGGGGCTTCCTTGCCATCCTTGCTGGGCTTCCTGAACGGTTCCGCGAAGGCTTTCGCCGGGTTGCCACCGGCCGCGGCGAGCCGGGCCTCGAGCGCCGCCACCAGCGTACGGTTGCGCGGGTCGTCGTAGCCCACCATCTGCTTCAGGCCCTTCGCATCGAGGCTCGTGAGTGCCTTCTTGATGGCCGAGCGCCCCTCGGCGAGCAGCCGGCCGCCCTTGCCCTTCGAGCGGATCGTCTCCTGGTGGGCCTGGCCGAGCCCGAGTCGTTTCGGCGCACGGCTCACGCGGACGGGCCGGATGCCTTCGAGCACCTCGGGCGGATAGCCATGAACTCCTCCGAGAGCCAGGCGGGGGTTGCGGTCCAGGCGACCGATCAGTTCCTTGCGGAAATGGGGCCACGGGAGCGGGAAGCGGTCCTCGGGCAGCAGGTTCGTCGGATCGATCACCTCGCCCGTCTCGGGGTCCACCAGGTGGTCGTCCACCCGGATGTACCGCAACTCGCCGGCCTTGCTATGCCGCGTCACGCGCTGGACGAACGAACGACTGCAGGCCGCGACGACGGCGGCATCCAGCGCGTGGTGCAGGTCGCCGTTCTCGCGGACCTTCACGAGCCCCCATCGGGCCCGCAGGATCGAGGTGAACTGGCCCGTGACGACGACGCAGCGCTCAGCCCCGGTGCTGGCCGGGTGGAAGGCCAGGTGTCGCTCGACGAGCGTCTTGAAGGACCGGCAGATGTACCGGGTGTCGTTGAGGTTGCGTTCCTTGAACTCGGCGGCCTCGTCCTTGCCGAAGTGCTTGCGCAAGAGGCGATCGCGTTTGGCCGGACGTAGTTGCTTGTTGGCTTTCACCCGTGCCACGAACTCGCGCCAGCGCGGACTGTCACCCGCGCCATCGAGATACTCGTAAGGTGTCCGGTTCCCCTTCTTCCGGTTCTCGGCCGTCAGCACCAGCACGCGGTTGGCCTTCGAGTCGTCGAAGCTGCGCGAGAAGGGCAGCACGTGGTCGATCTCGACGTAGCCGTCTTCCATGAGGCGGTGCAATTCGATCGGGCGACCACTGTAGGCGCACTGGCCTTGCTGCTCGCGGTAGAGCTGGAAGCGCTGCAGGCCATCCCTGCGCGGCTGGATGCCCAGTTCCCGCGCGAACTCGATCACGGCGGTTTCCTTCTGCTTCTGGAACTTGCGCTGCTCGCGGACGATCTTCTGCCGCTCGTCGAACGGGCGACTCAGGTCCCGCGCGAGCTCGATGTGGACCGCCGCGGGGGGGCCATACTCGCGCACGATGGCGTTCACGAGCTTGCGGGCCTGGTTGAGCGCCCGGAACACGACCGGGTTCCGGATCTCGTCGCGGT
>JBEIFE010000300.1:0-3221 GCA_040382575.1 Candidatus Sericytochromatia bacterium | reverse complement strand
GTCGAGCTCCGTCTCCGCGACGGCGCGGTCGGCTGCACGTTCGAGCACACCAGCTCGTGTGGCCTCGGCCTCATCCCCCCAGGCGAGCGCGAACGCGGGCCGAGACGGCCAGGACAGGCCGAGGAGATTGGCCCGCGCATCCATGTCCACTCCCTCGATGGAGATGGCATCGAGCGCAGCCGGGATGGACACGCCGGCAGCCTGTGCCCTGCGAACCAGCTCCCCGAGGGCCCAGGACCATCCGCCGGTGAGGCGCCACAGGTCCTCGAACCGAGGAAGCGTTCCTCCGTGCCGCTCCCACCACGCCATGAGCACCTTGCGCGACCATGGGCGCAGGGAGCGAAGCGTGATGCCGTGAAAATCCATCCACTCCTGGCAAGCCGGAACGAGGAGCGTACGAACCCGGCTGGGGTTGGCCAGAAAATCGATCTTCACGGGATGGCCCGGCATGCGCTGGGTCCATTTCCAGGCCTCTTCGACCCATCCCCGATCCCAGGCCGATTCGGCTCCACAGACGAGCCTTCCTGGTTCCGTACGAAGGTTGAGTTCGCCCAGTCGTTCCCGGAATCCGCGTCCATAGACACCCGCACCGACGGGCACGATCGCCGGCTCGAGCAGATGTTCTCGCAGAATATCGAGCCCGCCGGCAACGGCGCCCATCCAGATGGTGATCCCGGAAGGCGGCACCTCGGCGAGGGAGTCGATGAGTTCCGGACTGAGCGGGAAAAGCAGATCCGAGGCGGATACAACGGGGATCACGACAGATGGTACCTGTACCACCGAACTGACCTCGGCCGCCCCCCCCCCCGTCGCGCCGGGAAGGGAGAGCGAAACGTCCGTTTCACCGGGATCCTCGGGAGACCCGAAGCCCGCGTCGAAGACCGAATCGAGCATGGGGCCCCAGTCGATCTCCGCGAGCGAGACCTCCTGAGGAACCATCGGCGGCAAGGGTAACTCTACCGCCGCATCATCGGAGTCTTCCGGGGAGTCTTCCGGGAGCGGGAGCAAGATCGAGTCCTCTGGCAGGTGAGCATCTTCCTCGCTTGCAGATGGCTCATGAACCAGCGGGGCTTCCTCGGGATCAAGAGGCGCGGGCTCCGGGATGGACGGCGGGGGGGACACGTCGCTGTCCACGGCGATCCGCGTTCCGAGGGACACCTGCGCGGGCTCCTCGTCCGTCGCCTCAGCGACCAGTTCCCAGTCGAACAGAGCGAGGTGAAGCACCTCCTGCGACCAGCCCGCCTCGAGGACCCGTGAGCCCAGAGAGCGGAGGGCCTCCCGGCCCATATCCTGAGCTTCGAGCAAACTCAGCAACACCTCCAGGCGATGAATGATTCGCCTGGACGTGGTTTCAGCGTGTCGCACGGATTCGAGGGTCTGGGCCAGAGCCCTGACGGGTTCGAGTGTTGCGGGATCGGAGGCACGAAGTCGCTGGACTCCTCCCAGGATCCGGTTCACCAGTCCCTGTCGCTGGAGGGATTCCATCTTGGCCCGGATCGGTTCGAGATGCCATTCGATGGCCCCGACGGATGGTGACAAGTCGACGCCCTCGAGCGACCCGGGGACGAGAATCTCGATGCGCTCGAGGATCCGACGATGCCGATCGCGCAGTCCCTCTACCTCGGGACCATCTGCATCATCAGGGACCGCCTGCTCCTGGACGACATGACGCGACCATCCCTCCCACCGTGCTCCGATGGCCTCGAGATCCTGGCGCCACAGCCGGTAGGCCTGTTCGATTTCCTCGAATTGCTTGACTGCCGAACCTGGGGTTTCCATGGACATCCTCGAAAATGCGCAATGATGAGCAGCCACGCACGGGCGAGCAGCGACGGGCGCCTGCTCAGGATTCAACTCGCCCGGTGAAGGGCATGGGAAGGAAGACATCCCGCCAACAGGAGAACTGGAACATGTCCCACCTGCCCGGAACTTCCAGCAACCCTCATACCCGGCTCTTCCGGCTTGAATCCATGCCCTACCAGGCCGCACAGGAACTCGCTTCCTGGCCAGGTCCATCCCTGGGAGATCATCAGGTTCCAGCCGCTCTCTGGGCGAACCACGGACTGGCCGGATGGCTCGGTGAACCCGCCGATCCGCTGGCCGGGACATGGCTCTGTGCGGCAGCGCTGGACCTTTTCCAGATCGGAGCAGCATGGCTTCTCTTGCCAGAGGGCGAGGTATGGACCGTTCGCGGCAGGGCTCGAGCTCCGGGTGTACGGGTCGATGGAGGTATCGACAGCGTCGATTGCCACATGATCCCGCTCTCGATCAGGGGGCATACCATCGGGGCACTGGCCCTGTGGCCATTGCCTTCCGTCCCGGATCTTTCTTCCGAGGTGAACCGGTCCTTCCTGACGGTCCTCGCCACGGCACTCGCCTGTCGAAAGGCCCTCGAGGAGCAGCGAAATCTCGTCGGAACCGACTCGCTCACGGAGCTGGCGAACCGGCGACATCTGGAGATGGCCCTTGACAGGCAGATGGCGCTCGCCCGACGCAACCACAGGCCGCTGTCTGTCTTGATGTTCGACATCGACCACTTCAAGTCGGTGAACGATCGACACGGCCATGACATGGGCGATACCGTGCTGATGGTCTTTGCCAGGACCCTGTCGAGCCATGTCCGTGCCAGTGACCTGCCAGCGCGCTTCGGCGGTGAAGAATTCGTCCTCGTCTTGCCCGAAACGGCGCTGGCCGAGGCCATCGCCGTGGCAGAGAAGATACGGTCAGCCATCGAACGACTCTCCATCCCGCTCGATGACGGGAGCCACTCGAACCTCCACATCACGGTGAGTGCCGGTGTGACGGTACTCGACCCCTCGGATGACGTCCAAGAGCTGGTGAATCGGGCAGATCAGGCGCTATACCGGGCCAAGGAGACGGGCAGAAATCGCTGCGTCGGGCAGACTCGCAGCGTGGTCAGAAGTACCCGCGACGCTTGAACCAGAGGATCAGGGCGGTCGAAAGTCCTGCGATGAGGACGTAGACGAATGCCACGCCCCATTTCCAGTGAAATTCTGGCAGGTCGAAGTTCATGCCGTAAAAGCCCGCGACCAGGGCAGCCGTCATCAGCACGGTGGAGATGCTGGTCAGGCGTTTCATGGTGTCATTGGTACGGTTAGCGGCCACGGACAGGTAGGCGTCGATCGCCGAAGCCACCAGGTCACGAAAGGTATCGATGGAATCGGCGACTCGGATGAGATGATCGTATACATCCTGCAAGT
>JBEIFE010000299.1:0-3229 GCA_040382575.1 Candidatus Sericytochromatia bacterium | reverse complement strand
TGCAGGGGGGGAGGATCGGACGCCGGGCGAGAGGAGGGGGGCGCGGCGTCTACACTCTCGAAATCAAAGGTGAGGACCGATTTCAACCCCACCCGGTACAGGGTCGAGATGACATTCGCCGTCACGACTGTTCCCGTGACCAGCAGGGGCTGGTGTCCACCGGGGTGGTAGACGGTCTCGGCCAGGACCATGCCTGGCTTGAGATTCTCGAGAGCGGTCTGAACGGTACTGGCCATGGCTCCGGATGCATCTCGGACGGGGGGCTGCCTCGACCCGTATACCCCTGACATCGGGTTCGTATCGGCCCGATGCGGGGGCCGGGACCGTGATCCCCCCCCCTGTTTCTGGTATATTGATCGCCTACGCCCAGCCGCCCCGGAGCTGCGTCTCGTGCCGCTCTCGAAGGGCCGGTGGCCGACCGACAGGAGTCCGCATGAAGTTCAGCATCAAGACCGGAAACATCGCAAGCATCGAGGCCCCCCTGGTCGCCGTGGGCCTCTTCGAAGGAGATGAAGCGGGCATCCAGGCGCTCGACGAGCACCTGGGCGGCGTGGTCCAGGATCTGGTCAGCCGCAAGGAGTTCGTCGGGAAGTCCAACCAGGTCGCGCACATTCCCACGCTGGGCAAGCTGCCCGCCGGTCGCCTGCTGCTCGTGGGACTTGGCAAGCGGGAAGCGCTCACGCTCGACAAGATCCGCCAGGCCGGTGGAAAGGTCGCGTCGGTCTCCCGTGATGCGGGCTTCAAGGTTCTGACGACCTCCGTTCTCGGTGAGGGCATCGAGGGCTTGCCGGCGGTGTCCGTCGCCCGAGCCTTCCTGGAGGGCGTCCAGCTCGGCTCGTACCAGTACAACCGGTACAAGACCCTCGATCGCGACAAGTTCAAGAGCCTCGATGAGCTCGTCATCCTGGCCTCTGCCGATGGCGATCATGCGATGCTGGAAGGCGCACTGGGCGAGGCTTCGGCCGTGGCTGATGCCGTCGCTTTCAGCCGTGACCTGGTCTCGGCACCTCCCAACGATCTCACGCCCTCGGCGCTTGCCGAGCAGGCGCAGAAGATCGCCGAGGAACATGGTCTCACCTGCAAGATCCTGACCGAGGTCGAGTGCCGCGAGCTCAAGATGGGCTCCTTCCTCGGGGTGGCGCAGGGTTCCATGAAGGATGAGCCGCCGCGCTTCATCGTGCTCGAGTACATGCCGCTCGGTGCGGAGGTGAAACCCCTCGTGATCGTGGGCAAGGGCATCACCTTCGACAGCGGAGGCATCTCCATCAAGCCCTCCGAGGGCATGGAGAAGATGAAGTACGACATGGCGGGTTCGGCCGCCGCGCTCGGGGCCATGAAGGCGATCGGTGCGCTGGAATTGCCGCTCAACGTCGTCATGCTGGTTCCCGCCACCGAGAACATGCCGAGCGGCGATGCCATCCATCCCGGTGACGTGCTCACGGCCATGAACGGGATCACGATCGAGGTCGTGAACACGGATGCCGAGGGGCGTCTCATCCTGGCCGACGCGCTGGCCTATGCCGAGCGTTACGAGCCGATGGGCGTGGTCGATCTCGCCACCTTGACGGGGGCGTGCGTCGTGGCGCTGGGCAGCCATGCCATCGGGCTGCTGGGCAACGACGACGCCTGGGTCGAGAAGGTCCGGATGGCCGGTGAGCGTGCCGCGGAGCGGACCTGGAAGCTGCCGCTCTGGGACGAGTACCAGGAGCAGATCAAGTCGGACATCGCGGACATCAAGAACTCGGGCGGGCGCGCCGGCGGTACCATCACGGCTGCGGCATTCCTCTCGAAGTTCGCCAAGAAGTACCCCTGGGCGCACCTCGACATCGCGGGAACGGCCTGGGAGGACAAGGGCAAGCCACACGTGCCCAAGGGCGCGACGGGTATCGGGGTTCGCCTGCTGGTCGAGCTGGCCGAAGAACTGGCCGAGGCCAGCGAAGAGTCCGCGGAAGCCTAGAGGCTCGCGCTCAGTTCAGAGGGCCCCGGGTTCTTCCCGGGGCTCTCTCGCTTCATGAGACGTGTCGACCCCGATCCGTCCTGTACGCTCAGGAGGTGCGAGATGAGCAGCCGCAAGCGTCCACCCGCCAGCGAGGCCGAGGCCGTCACGGCCTACATCGAGGCGGCGGGCGAACCGGGGCGATCGCGTCTTCAAGGGCTCCGTGAGGTCATCCGCCAGGAGGTGCCCGCCGCGATCGAACGGATGGCGTACGGTCTCCCGACCTGGTTCGCGGGTGAGAACGTCCTCCACCTCGGGGTCTTCGCTCACCACGTCGGGGTCTATCCCGGGGCTGCGGCGATCGAGGCCTTCGCCAGGGATCTCGAGGGTTACAGGACCTCGAAGGGGGCCATCCAGTTTCCGCATGACGGACCGATTCCGACGGACCTGATCCGGCGTATCACCCGATGGCGTGTCGAACACATCGCTGCCGGCGAGCGCTCTGTTGCTCCTTCCGTATCATCGCGGGCGCGCACGCGGGCTTCCAGGGTCGCTTCTCGTTACCCGAAAGTTGAGGTCTTCTCAAGGGCTGACCTTCGTGCATGGTTAGCGGCCGAGCACCAGCGCTCCCGAGGTGCGTGGATCGTCGCGTGGAAAAAGCATACGGGTTCCAGACATGTCGATGCCTCCGCCATCGCCGAGGAGGCCCTGTGTTTTGGATGGATCGACAGCTTACCGCGAGCACTCGATGCGGACCGGTCGATGTTGCTGGTGACCCCGCGAAAGCCCGCGAGTGCGTGGTCACGGGTGAACAAGGAACGCGTCGCGCGCCTCATCGCGAACGGTGACATGGCTCAGGCAGGCCTCGCTGTGGTCGAGGCAGCGAAAGAGTCGGGGGCCTGGGAGGCGCTTGATGCCGTCGAGGACCTTGCTTGTCCTCCAGACCTTCTGGAGCGGTTTCAGGTCGCTCCACCCGAGGCATGGGGCCATTTCGATGCGTTTCCGCGCTCGGTCAAGCGAGGTATCCTCGAATGGATCCATGGCGCGAAAAGGCCCGAGACCCGGTCCAGGCGAATCGAAGAGACCGTGGTTCGGGCCGCGAAAAATGAGAGAGCTAACCAGTGGCGACCTTAGGGCCCGGGGGGGCGACACGTAGTACAGGCTAGCTGCCCCAGTCGCGGAGGTAGTGGAAGTCCTTGTCGAGGGTGCGTGCCGAGATCTTGGGAAGTAGCGGCGTCCGGCGCTTGAACTGATTGAGGCGGATTCGCCGGAGCACCTGGTCGATCATGGGAC
>JBEIFE010000298.1:0-3239 GCA_040382575.1 Candidatus Sericytochromatia bacterium | reverse complement strand
CGCGAGGATAGACGGGCTCGCCCCGGCCATCGTCTCGAACGCGACCTCGCGGCTCAGGGGATTGCCCGTGAGATTCACGCCCGCATCGAGCTCGAGCCCCGACGTCCCGGCCGTGAGCGCGGCCGGGTCGAGCGTGCGGCCGCGGTACCGCAGGATGGGCGCCGGCAGGGCGTGGATGGTGAGGGCCACGGTCCGGGCCTCCCCGGGCGTGATCGAGGTCGTGGCCATGCCCAGACCCACGAGGTTGTCCGGATCCGCATATCCCGGATCCGTCTGGGTACCCGGGCTCGTGACCTCGCGCCACAGCGAGGCCGTCAGCGTGTAGCCGCCGGTGTCGTCGGTGGGCAGATCGGTGAAGGTCGCCTGGTAGGCCCCACCCGAGGCGCTGGCGGCCACGACCAGGTCCTGCCGGAGCCGGGCGGGGTTGGAGAGCCGGAAGACCACCGCCGAGTGGCTCGCCGCATCCGAGAAGGCCTGGACGCTGCGCCGCAGGGTGGCCTGCTCGATCCGGACCATCAGGGTGCCGGGGACGTGCTGGAACAGTTGCAGCGGGACCTGGCCCGCCGTGCGGGAACCGGGAGCCGGTTCTCGACGGATGGGCGCAAGAGCGGAAGCCTGGCAGGCTGCGAGCCCGAGAGCCAGCCAGATCCAGGGGGAATGCGAGGACTTGCGGGTGCGCCTGGGCATGGGGTTGCGGTACCTCCGCCGGAACGTGCCCATGTTAAGAAGGGCTGCCGGGGCGGTCAAGCACCCGCACCCCCCTCCGGGGCCTGTAACATGGCGCCATGGCCACGCCCCTTCACGCTCCCGCATCGTGCTCCCCCACCGGCCCCGGGCGCCTGCTCCTGCTCGCGGATGCGGGCAGTGTGCACACGCGTCGATGGGCCGCGGCGCTGGCCGCCCGGGGATGGGAGATCCACGTCGCGAGCCTGCGCCCGTTCGAAATTTCTGGCGTGACGGTCCATCACCTGAGGGGGGCGTGGCCCGGTCGGCTCGGGATTCCGGGCGTCGTGCCCCGCCTGCGCCGGCTCGTGCGGACGCTGCGTCCCGACCTCGTGCACGCCCATTACGCCACGAGCTACGGGCTTCTCGGCGCCCTTTCGGGGCACCGCCCCCTGATGATCTCGGTCTGGGGCAGCGATGTCTACGAATGGCCGCAACTGGGCCCCATGCACCGGGCCCTGCTGCGCTTCAATCTGTCGCGCGCCGCCCTCGTGGGGGCCACGAGCCCTGATCTGGCCCGGGCCGTCCGCCCTTTCGTGCCACCTCGCGTGCCCATCGAGGTCACGCCGTTCGGGGTGGACGTGGCGGCGTTCTGCCCGGGACCGCGGCCGGGGGGGCCCCTCGTGGTCGGGACGCTGCGCACCCACGAGTGGCGCTACGGGCTCGACGTGCTGCTCCGGGCCTTCGCCCGCCTGGCGGATTCGACGGACGCCCGGCTCGTCATCGGGGGGACGGGCCCCCAGACGGCCGAGTACCGGGCGCTGGCCACCGAGCTCGGGATCGCGGAGCGGGTCGAGTGGTCCGGGTTCGTCGAAGCCGGGCGGCTCGTCGACCTGTACCGGACCTTCGACGTGTTCGTCGCTCCCTCGCGCATCGAGTCCTACTGCGTCGCGGCCGTCGAGGCCCAGGCGGTGGGCCTGCCCGTCGTGGCGACGCGCGTCGGAGGGCTGCCCGGCGTGGTCGTCGATGGCGTCACGGGCCGCATCGTCCCGCCCGAGGACCCGGAGGCGATGGCCGGGGCGATCGCCGCTCTGCTGGAGGACCCGGCCCTCCGGGCGACGATGGGGCAGGCGGCGCGGGCGCACGTCGCGGCGCATCACGCCTGGGACGAGAACGTCTCGCGCATGGAGGCCCTCTATGTACAACTTCTGGGTGGAGCCACGGTGTGAGGCCCCGGCTCTCCTGGCTGATTCCGATCCTGGGGGGGCCCCTGCTGCTGGTCGGCCCCGTGTGGGCCTCGGGGGCCGTCATCACGGACGATGCCACCACGGGGGAGGCCCTGACGGCTCAGATCGAGTCATGGGTGCATGTGCAGCCCGGGGCGAGCGCCTTCTGGTCGATGCCGGCCGTGGTCGTGGCGCCCGGACTCGAACTGGCCGCCGGTTATCGCCGGGATCTGAAGCTGGGCGCTTCGGCGGGTGATAGCCTGCTGCTGCAGGTCAAGCGCCTGCTCGTGCCGCTCGATAAAGATGGCTGGGGCATCGGGGCCGTGGGGGGAGCATGGGTCGCAACGGCCGACCCGGCGCGCTTCGCCGGAGGCTATGCCTACGTGCCCGTCAGCCATTCCTTTGCGGGCGATCGCTTCCGCATCCATGAGAACCTCGGCTGGATTCATGATCCGGCGCGACAGGTCGCGGATGCCCTCTCGTGGGCGATCGCCGGGATCTGGTTGCCCGATGACCGCGTCGAATGGGACTGGGAGGCTTTTGGTGATACCGGTAGTCCTGCTGCCTCGCAGCTGGTCTTCCGTATCTGGCCCTTACCGGGCCACGTTCAGGTCGACTTCCTGCTGGGCGTCGACGTCACGGGGGCCGGCTGGAGCATCGCAGGCCTGAACCTCTACACGGATCCGTGGCTGGCGGGTCCCTGAATCAATGACAGGCCCGATGCAGGTCCGGGGAGGGCTCTTGCACGGCGCTGTTCCATTCCCCGAGCGTGACGCCCAGGATGTGCTTGCACGGGACCTCCGGTCCCGTTTCGCGCGCATCCACCCGGGCCTTGTAAGCCCGGAGTTCGTCCCGGAACTGCGTGAGTTCCTCGATGCGGTGGTCGAGGTTTGTCAACTTGTCGTCGAGCAAGCGGCTCACGGTGCCACACGGGGTGGTTCCGGCGGACCAGATCCCCAGGATCTGCTTGATCTCCTCCAGGGAAAGCCCGAGGGTCTTGGCTCCCCGGATGAAGCGGAGGCGCTCGACGTCCGACTCGGCGTAAATCCGGTACCCGGATTCAGTCCTTCGCGGTTCGGAGAGCAGGCCCATGCCCTCGTAATAGCGGATCGTGCGGGCGTTCATGTCGGCGCTGCGTGCGAGTTCACCGATGAAGAGATCCTGTTTCATGAGGGCTTCCTCGTCGAGATATCAAGGATATGCCTCGAGTATACCGAGATCCCGCCGCCAGGGGAACGGGGCCGATCACCGGATGGGCGATGATCGGCCCCGTTCCATCACCAGGTCGTCAGAGCCACTTGATCACCGTGACGCGACCTGGAACTTCGGCTTGGGCTTGGGGTCGTGGCT
>JBEIFE010000297.1:0-3249 GCA_040382575.1 Candidatus Sericytochromatia bacterium | reverse complement strand
CGACGGCGCCGTCAAGGCCCTCATGGCCGCCATCGAACCGATGCTCACGGTGGTCGTGGCCGGCGTCGTGCTCTTCGTGGTCGGCTCCCTGTATCTGCCCCTCACCCAACTGATGAAGGGACACTGACATCATGGCCGCGCGCCGCGCAGGCAAGGCCCACATCCGTTCCTGTCCATCCCGGTGCGCTGATCAGAGCGGTCTCTCCCTGCTGGAACTGACGCTGGCCCTCGCGATCGGGATGATCTTGCTGTCCGGAACCCTTTATCAGGTCAAACAGGCCAACCTCGACACCCGCGTCCAGGCCAGCAAAACCATGCTGAATCTCGTCCGCAGTGAACTGGCAACCTTCCGGTATCGCAACGGGCGTTACCCCACGGGCACAGAGTTCCAGTCGATGTCGCCACCACCCGGTATTCCAGGAAGTCGCTGGCTGGTCGAACCCATCAGTGGCTCCTCGGCGGTGCAGGTCATTCCAACGACCCCTCCTGCTGCCCAGAACTTCGGTGGAGGCTGGGTGTACACCCCGGGCGCGAATGCCACCGTCTCGGTCAATCTGTCAGCGACCTCCACCGGTGGAGACGACCCCGTCAACTGGTGATGCACTTGTGCGCCCGGTTACGGCGAAGAGCCACCGGGGACGTTATCCTGTAGTCGGTTGAGCTCCGACTCAGAAAGCGATTCTTGCACGATGGCACCGAAGGGGTTCGTCGGGATCACGTTCACGGAAGACCGTATCGAGGCTGTCCTTCCGGCATCCTCAGACGGGACGATCCAGGACGTCTTCACCTATCCACTCCCTCCCGAGGTCGTCGACGAGGAAGGGAACATCCAGAACCCGGATGTCCTTGCCGCGACGCTGAAGGATGCCTGGCGGCAACTCAAACTCAAGAGCAAGAAGGTCCTGCTCATCGCTGACTCGCGTTCGGCGATCGTCCGGTTGGTCCGTCTCCCGCACCTGCCCCTCAACATGCTCGGGCAGGCCATTCTTTCCGAGGCCGAGCAGTACGCGCTTTTTCGCAATGACACCCCGTCGGTCGACTATTTTCCCGCAGCCGATGAAGGCGATTTCATCAACATCTGCTACGCAGCGGCTGCAGAATCGCTCGTCAAGAGCTATGACAAGGTTTTCAAGTCGGCGGGTCTGAAACTCACGGGCATCGACCTGGTCCAGATGTCGGGCCTCAGAGGGATGGCCTATTACCATCCCGCCGAAGATCGGCCGTGGATCGGGATCTTGCTGCTGAATCAGCGCCTGGTCGTCTCGAGCTGGTTCGAAGGTCGGATCACGGCCATCCGCGAACTCGTGCTGCCGGAGCGCGAGAACGTGTCGATGGAACTCATCGCCATCAATTACCTGCCGGACGCGATCCGGAGCGTGGCCAGCATGCACCTGGATGCGGCCCCTCAGATCGTGATCGGCGCACAGCATATCGAGGAAGCGCGCGAACTCGCGGAGCATGCCGCCAACCAGATCAGCCTGAGCATTCACATCGCGGAGCCCGACGAGGTCGATCCCGACGACGAGCTCCCCTCGGTCGTGGCCCTCGGGGCAGGACTGTGGGGACGCCAGGACACGCTGAAAAGCTTCAACGTGTACAAACCTGGTGGTGGATCTGGCCCCGCGCTCAATCTCCCGAAGATCCCGGGCCTGGAGAAATTCCAGGAGCAGATCCAGTCCCTGGTTCTGCCTGTCCTCGGCATGCTGGGCTTCTACGCCGCGATGATCATCGGTCTGGCCATCTGGATGAACGTCAGCACGGCCCAGATACGCCCTCTGAAAGCCAAGTTGGATGCCGTGACGGCCGACCGTGACGCACTGAACCAGAAGATAAACGAAACCCCCCCCGATGCGCAGGTGCTGGAAGTATGGCTACCCCCACCCGAGGAATCGAAGTTTTCGACAGGATTCCTGGCCAGGTTGCAGGACATGACGCCCGCAGATGCCTGGGTGGAACGGATCTCGTACGACGAGCAAACCGGCATCCGACTCAGAGGCAAGGCCATGACCCAGTCAGCTGGTTTTTACTTCGCCGATGAACTGGGTCGCCTCAAAGAGGCCAACACCCGCATCAAGCAGGTCAAGACGCTCAGCCTCGAGAAGATCGAGGGGATCTATGCCTACGACATCCTGGCCGAGTTCGGTCCTCGAAAGAGCTGGAGCTTGCAACCGTGAGCACCCCGAACCTCCGTCCCCTCCTCACGACCGGCCTCGTCCTCGGCCTGCTGATGGGCGCCGGATTCTGGTACACGCAGATCCTGCCCCTGAACCAGAAAGCCGCTAACCTGGCCGCTGACATCAAGCGAACCGAACGCGATCGCCTGTCGGCCCAGTCCCGGATCGCCCTGCAAGGGGAACAGCTGAAATCGGTCGTCGAGGAAATCCAGAAACTCAAGGAGTTCGATCTCCGCAGGGATGACCCGTTCGACGTGATCTTCGCGAACCGTTCCAACCGGGGCCTCATTGCCGTCACGAACCTGCTCGAAAAACATGCGATCGGCATCGAAACCCTGTCGGCTGCCACGGTCGACCAGCATCCCATTACCATCGGGGGGGTTCCGCAGGGAGGGGTGCTGACCCGGAAGTACCGGATCCTGGCTCAGGGTGACTATGCCGATGTACAGGCGGCGTTCGCAGAGATGTCGAAGCTTCCTCCGACGGTCGTGTTCGAGAGCTATGATGTCGAGGCCCTACCCGTGGATGGGCAGCCGAGAGCGCGGGTGGCGTTCGAGATCGAGTTCGGATTCAATTTCCTCGTCTCGCAGACGCAGTTCGACGCGTTCACGGCCCTCGCGTCCGATTCGGTGGAAGCCAGCGGTTCCCTGGCGTCCGCCCTGTTCGATGGTTCGCTGGCTCGCACGATCCAGGACCGGGCGCTCTCGATCTTCGGACAGTCCGACACGACCGATACGGTCCCGGCCTCCGGCTCCCTGGAACCTGAACCGGATGGGTCGGCTGCGAGTGGCTCGAACGTGATCTCGCGCTGGCTGAGCCCGATCGAGAGCTGGCTGGTTCCTGCTGCCGAGGCAAAAACCGAGACGGCCCCGCGCCGGGATCGATCCTACACGTTCGGGGAGCAGCGCAGCAGCCAGATCGGTCGGAAGGAACCCTTCCTCCCCCTCGTCCAGCGCACCCCGAAGCCACGCCGCAAGATCGTCACGGCCTCGGGAAGCGTACTCCCGGCTGGTGATGATGCGATCGAGTAACCGATGCAGACCGTCAGCCTCGAGGGAGTTCTCGTCTCTCCCTG